>JAPKYM010000233.1 GCA_026394315.1 Candidatus Bathyarchaeota archaeon
TCTTCTGATATCCAACAAATCGTCTGTTATGCTGATTAGGCGATCAGTGTTTCTCTTAATGACTTCTAAATCATTTCTTACTTCTTTATTTAGAGGCCCAGATTTGTCTGAGAGAGCAAGATCCGTATATCCGGAGATAGAGACCAGAGGGGTACGAAGCTCATGAGTAACAGCAGAAACAAAACGGTCTTTGATCTGTTCAATTTTCTTCCGTTCGGTGATGTCTCGGGCAACACCTTGTACAGCAATCAATGTGCCTTTTTCATCATGTACAAGTGTGGTTTGCATCTCAACAGGGATTCGTTCTCCATCCGCCCTAATGACCTCAAATTCATACATGGGCAGATCCTTCTCTCCTTGGATGCGTGCTCGAAGTCTCTTTTCGATTTCTGGCAGGTATTCCGGTGCTATCAGCTGCCTCATGTTCATGGAGAGTAGCTGTCCCATGGAATAGCCAGTCATACTCTCAACTTGTGGGCTGACAAAAGCAAAATTCCCATCCAGATCAATAGTGAACACAACCTCCGCCATATTGTCGATGAGGAGGCGATATTTTTCCTCTGACGCTCTCAGTGCTTGGGTACGCTCTTCAACTAGTTTCTGCAACTGTTGAGAGTAACGTCGAAGCTCATCCTCCATCCTCTTGCGCTTGGTGATATCTTGCGCAGTTCCAAATAGTTTGATAACTCGACCGCTCTCGTCTTTAATGGGACGCATAGAGGCTGTGAAGAAGGCTTCTCTTCCGCTGGGCAGATTCGCCTCCAGATCATATGTAAACTCTTCACCGTTCTTGATTGCCCTTGCTGTATAATCACGCAAGGTTCTAGCCTGATCGGCTGAGTAGTACTTCGCTTCCTCCTCTGCGGTCGGCGGCCCAAGAGCTGGATCTCGCTCATAGAGAACAAATATCTCATCAGACCAGGCTATTCTTTGACTGGCGACATCATATTCCCAGTTTCCGATTCTGCCCAGCCTCTGGGCTTCCTTCAGTTTCTCTTGCTCTTCCCGCAGTTCTTCCTCCATCTGCTTGCGCTCTGTGATGTCACGTATGATTGTTTGGTATCCAAGAATGCTGCTGTCTTCTCCACGGAGCAGGGTTGAAGTTATCAGGCAGTCTATTTCTTTCCCGTCTTTTCTGAGTCGTTTCATCTCATAGTCCTTGACAGTTCCTTTCTGCTCTATCTCTTGCTGGAACTTTTCTCGGTCGACGGGATTCGCATATGTGTCTATGATGTTTAGTTTGAGCAGTTCTTCTTTGGTGTAGCCGAAGAGGTCTGCGCAAGCCTGATTGGCATCTTTGAATTTGCCTTCATAGGCAGTTATGCCGATGGCGTCTCTTGTTTCCTCGAAGAGAGTTTGATATTTCTTTTCACTCTCCCGCCGTTTCTCTTTAGCATGCTTTTCTTCTGTGATGTCTCTTGAGACGATGATGATGCCTCTGGTACCGTCAGGGGTTGTTGTTGGCCGGGCTCGGATTTGGGTGATTCTTCCAGTCACTTCCGCCAGGCGTGTATCCTCGAAGTAATCTCTTCCTTTTGCCAGTATCTCGTGTACTTCACAGGGTAGTCCTGAATGATAGCAGGGGCTACTGTAGTTTCTGATAGCTTTGTAGCACTTTTGTCCGATTATGTTTCCGTAGCGTTTCTGTGCAGCCTCATTGAGGAATTTTAAGGTGTAGTTTTCGTCTGTGACCATTACGTAGTCTGACATATTCTCAAGGATGTTGCTGAAGAAGGATGAGACGTGTTCATATTCCGCTTTTGACTTTCGCAGCGCCTCTTCTGCTTTCTTGCGTTCGGTAATGTCTCTGAATATAATTAGGTTGGCTGGCTTTCCCTCGTAAGAGATTCTTGTTGCGTTGACTTCTCCCCATCCTTTTTCACCATCTTTTGTTTGTATTTCAAGCTCATAAGGTGGGATAGGTGTTCCCATCATTCGTTTTGCTAAATTACTGATAGCGATGGCCTTGCTTTTTGTCGTAATAATTTTTGTCCTAAGAAAATTTTTTCCCAGCAACTCGTCCCTTGAGAAACCAGTTTTCCGTGTTACTGCATCGTTAACTGATAATATTCTGCCCTTCGAATCAAGAATGACTGCGGGGTCAGGTATGAGGTCGAATAGGGCTTCGACTTCCTTTCTGGATCCTTCACTTCCCTTCTCTCCCTTTAATGAGCGCTTTTTCCTATTTGCTGCGCCCTTCAGGTTCTTCAAGGATCTAGCTGCATCCACACCAGAATAATGTCAGAGCCTGCTCAACTATCTTTCTATCTATGAATTAAGCGGCTGTTTGTTGTTTTAACTGGATCATTATTTAATTGTGTGTTAGGGTAGGTTGTTTGAGTTTGCGGAGTTTAATATCTCCGTTTGTTAAGGTCAAGCCCAATAAGTCGTCTTCCTGAACCTTCAGGGTTTCAATGATAATTTTGTGCATCATGGATGACTAAGTGTCAGTGTGCGCCAGAGCTGAGGAGCGTAGCCATAACATTGATCGCAGAGAGATTTGGTGGTGCATCCCTTGGTGAGAGACTCTTAAAATTTGATTTTCAGGCTAGTAAGGTTCACTTTTTTCATGCTCTGTTTTTGAGGAGGGTAGCGCGCACGATCAGTCGGCAAAACTCTGCATCCTCATCCAACTATTATGCCAAAGGCTACAAATAAGGCTAATTAACGTCGTTTGTGAGATCAATTTGCGCTTTGAAATGCTTGAGACAGCTTAGTAGTCTGAAAACACCAAGATTTGCCTGCACTCGCTTCATCTTGTCTTGCGGTATTCTGCACTTGTATCCTTGAACGCTCCAAAGACTCCGTCTAAGTCAACTCACCTGAGAGTCTGTCATAGATTACGTTTGAGATGCTTCACAGGATAAGGTCGGTACCCTAGAAATCAAATATGGTAAGAGGCTGTCAGGAAATCTGTTATGTAGATGGTCAGGACCTTTCTGCAGATCATTGAGGGCTATGATCACGATGATCCTGAGGAGAATCGTTAGAAGGCGAGGTCGTTGATGTCCAGCCTATTTACCCTTATGATACCACGCCATCAAAACAAATATTATGGCAACTAGAATCAGCCATGAGTAGACGTTCCAGCTGAGTAAGGCTGTGAAGAGTAACATGACTATTGAGGCGGTCGTCAATATTTGATCCTTAGACATTTCTGCCACAGAGACGAACATATGATTCATTGCCTTATACTTTCTCCAAATCGCCTCCAACTTGTCTACATCCAAGATGAGGGATGCAGCGTAGTAACGCTGCCTTACCTCATGCCAAAAGACTTTGCTAGCTAACTCAGTGCCTATAGGAAGAAACTTTAGGCATCAGATGCCGTATCGTAAATGATGGATCAAACTGGCCACAACAGAATATGACTAGAAAAGATGTCAGTCGAATAAAGTGTCGTTATCGAATGTTTTCCTCATAGTCTTGGTAGTCACGTGGCTAACATAGATAACCATTTGATCCTCAGTATCTTGTGAGTGGCAAGAACTGACAGGATGAACACTGCTGTGAGAGGCCGTAACATTGCTAGGAAGCCACCACAAATTTTGAAGAAGCGTTGGAAAACGAGAAGACTCAGTTATGTAGCTGCCAGCATATTCTCTCTTCTCCATCTCGGTGATAAAGTCGAGCAGCAGGTTCTTGAGGTCCCTCTCCTCCATCTGAAGAAGATCCCTAAACAATAGGCTATGACTGGAGCAGAAGGCGCCTAACCTGCGCAGGTAAACATCCGCCGTTATCCTTGAGCCACGAGCCACATTAGCATGCCATCTTCCAATCTCTGGATCGCCCAGCAGATGGGTGTACCTGACATTCTTCGGCATACAAGTATTGTTAGGAGGCCTTTTAAAGGGCTCAAGAACTTTTTTCGTTTCCTCAGAAATTTGAGGGGGGTTTGAACCTGAATGGTGGCGGGCCCGACGGGATTTGAACCCGCGACCCTTGGGTTAAGAGCTTCGGCCCAGACATCTGGACCACCGCTCTACCTGGCTGAGCTTCCCGACCGACGTGCCGGTTTACGGGCCCAAGCCCGCCATTCCAAGGATGGCTACAGACACTTCTAATAATCTTTTCTGGTCCGTTACTCTCGAAGAAGAATCGAGGCAGAGATCTTCGGCGTCAATCGCAAAGCTCATCCTGCTGAGGTCCTGTCTTGCTATAGGGAGATCTCTTGTCAACACTGACATTCGTCGGGCTGGGCCTCTACAGTGAGTTAGGAATCACTCTGGAAGGCTTGGAAGAGGTCAAGAAGGCAGGTCGCGTCTTCGCGGAATTCTACACCAGTCACATGGCAGGCATCAACATCTCAAACCTCGAGAGAATGACGGGCAAAAGAATAGAGATCCTTTCAAGAAGGGATGTTGAGGAAGAGGCTGAAACAAGGATCTTGAGACCTGCCAAGTCGGAAACATGTGCCTTCCTCACACCAGGCGATCCTAGTGTTGCAACAACTC
>JAPKYM010000333.1 GCA_026394315.1 Candidatus Bathyarchaeota archaeon
ACTTGGTCAATGGAAGTCACACCACAACAACATGCGTACCTAATGGAGAAATGGAAAGAACGCTTAGGGATACTACGACGAATCCCCCGCGCTTTCTCCTTTCTTCTCTTGGATTAGATCAAATCTGGCAGACGATTAGTCAGCAGAGCGAACTCGGTTTCCGCATGGAGTCTCAGGGCTGTCATACCAATCATTAAACTTCCATCTCTGATTACTGAAGAATGACGACCAACGTTATTCACCAGAGTTATTTGAGTTCAAGATAATTACTGAGGTGGCCCTGATGCCGAGGATCGAAGCAGATGCGTTGACCAAGAGGTTCGGATCCCTCACAGCGGTAGATCGACTAAGTTTCGATGTGAAGGAGGGGGAGGTCTTTGGACTCTTGGGTCCTAACGGTGCTGGAAAGACGACAACGGTACGTATGCTGGCATGTCTGATCCTTCCTTCTGAGGGTTCGGGCAGAGTGGGCGGTCATGACATAATCAAGGATTCCATGAAGATCAGGGAGATCGTTGGGATACTTACTGAGAATCCAAGTCTCTATGACAGGCTGACTCCCTACGAGAATATGAGTTTTTTTGCACAGGCTTATGGGCTCTCAGATCAACAGCAAAGGCGCAGCAGAATAAGAGAGCTTCTTGACTTCTTCAATCTATGGGAGCGACGAAACGACAAGGTAGGAGCCTTCTCGAAAGGAATGAAGCAGAAACTCGCTATTGCCAGAACCTTGGTTCACGAACCACCAATTCTACTCTTAGACGAGCCGACGTCAGGTCTTGATCCAGAATCAGCAAAGGAAATTCGAGATCTCATATCTAGTCTCAGCCAACGCGAGAACCACACAATTCTACTCTGCACACACCACCTCGAGGATGCCGAACGGCTGTGCAGCAGAGTCATGATAATTAACAGGGGCAGTAGAATAATCATCGGGACTCCTCAAGAGCTGCGCAATAGGACGAGCAACAAGACTGCCATTGAGATCTCCTTGAAGGTCTACGATCTGAGGCTTGTCCAAGCAGTTGAGGAGGTTGAGCAAGTTAGCGAAGTTACCGTCGATAAAAGCCGAGGGAGATTGGTGATTACTGCTGAAGATCCAGATAATTCCACACCTGAAATTGTCAGGAGAATCGTCTACTCTGGAGGAGAGATTCTCTCAGTAAGCATTGTCCAGCCGTCCCTAGAAGAAGCTTATCTGAAGTTTGTCAAAGGGTAAGAATGATGAGAGCAAGTAAGGTGAGGCTGGTCTTCTGGAAAGACTGGCTTGAAGTCAAGAGAAATTGGCAGATTCTCTTGCCAGTAATAGTAATACCATTCATGTTCGCAGTTGTGCTTCCTATACTCGTTATGGCAATCCCCAGTCTATCGCCGGTGTCGACGTCGCAGCAAGAGGATCCCGCATCACTGATAAGGGCCTTGCCAGACGATGTGAGCCAGGAACTTCAGGGAATGACCGCTCAGCAGGCTTTGGTCTACATTATGTCACTTTACTTCTTTGCTCCGTTCTTTCTCGTTGTTCCTCTCATGGCATCAAGCGTGATAGCTTCGGATAGTTTCGCTGGGGAGAAGGAGAGGAAGACAATGGAGACGCTTTTCGCAACTCCTCTTTCTGATGGTGAACTGTTTCTAGGCAAGGTTTTGGTGGCTTTTGTTCCTTCTATGGTAGTTACGGTGGTCTCCTTCCTAGTTTATTCAACTATTGTGAACATGGTATCTTACGTCACTCTGAGCAGGATATTGCTTCCCAACACAGTATGGATCTTGTTAATCTTCGGAGTTGCTCCTGAGATAGCGCTTGCAGGCATAGGCTTGACGGTCATGATCTCAACACGCGTCAAAGGATTCAGGGAGGCTCAGCAGATCAGTGCCCTTCTACTGATTCCAATCCTGATGCTGGTATTCGGACAACTGTCAGGAGCAATGCTTCTCGGGCCTGCCGTAGTCGCTTGGTTGATAGCTGTATTCGGTATCTTGGATGTGCTATTGTTTCAAATCGGAATCAGGACATTCAAGCGGGAAGAGATCCTGTCAAAGATCGCATAAGATAGAGTGTGCGATATGCACACGGCGTCCATCTGACCTAAGTGTCCTCCTTCTGGGGGTAGGCATCTTTCTGACTTGATCATTTTTTGGCGCGCGCTGCCAACACAACACATCAAACGTCCCAGGTTAAGTACAAAAGGCTGATTGTACTAACATGTCTGCTTGGGTGCTCTTGATTGCGCGTTGTTTTGATTGGGCCTCCACTTTGCGGAAAGAGTGTGCAAGCTCGAATAATCTCCAAAAAGTTCTCTGTACCCCACATCTCGACCGGAGAATTGTTTCGTCAAGAAATTTCTGAAGGATCGGAAATCGGTCTGAAGGTCCGGGATATGGTCAATTCCGGGAAGCTAGTTCCAGATGAGACAGTTAACACAATGATTAGGGCTTCTCTGGAAAAGCCTGAGTGTAAGACCGGCTACGTATTGGATGGCTTTCCTAGAACGATTGTACAAGCCAAATTCCTTGATGAGTATGTGAAGTCCAAGGGCACTCGCCTTGACAAAGTAATTGTTCTGGAGGTCCCCAAAGAGGAGATATTCAGGAGAGCAGTGGGCAGAAGGAAACAAGTTAATCGAAAAGATGACGAATCAGATAAATCAATAGCCGATAGGCTGGCCGCTTTTCTAAATCAGACGATGCCGGCAATAGACTTTTTTGAAGATCAAGGAATAGTCTGCCGTGTAGACGGAACCTTGACAATACCTCAGGTTTCCGCGAGCATACTTGGGTCGCTCAGCATGCGCTAGAATACAGAGTTGATGGCCGCGCGTTACATAACCAACTTATGACTAATGCAGTCGGAACAAGAGTCACGAAAGAATCCAGAAGCTCTATCAAGAACAAGTCGAATACGTCTGCGCACGCATTCGAGAATTCGATTCAGTCCTTTCATGAAGGTGGAATACGATCGTGGAGAACGTGAAGTACCGACCCAAGTCCACAAAAAACGTCTTGGCAGTAGCGACGATGTCGCATATGACCCAGCACCTCTACATGGGGACATCAGTACTCTATCCGAGCATCATGGCATCTC
>JAPKYM010000138.1 GCA_026394315.1 Candidatus Bathyarchaeota archaeon
ATGTCCCATCCAGAATACTCGGTAGTCCCTCGTCACAAGGCCCTTTGATTCAGCCAGCAGCAGTTGAGTGTCGAAGTAGCACCTTAAGATGTATGGTCTCCATTCGAAGCCTGCAGCCCTGATCCCGACCCTGATCTTATCACCAATATTTGTGGTCCGGATGAACTGTTTCTTTCCAAATCTCGCTTTGACCGCTGCCGAGTCAGGAGTCAACGCTTCACCATGCTGCATCCGGTACTCCCAGTACTCCTTAAGATATCGGCATCCCTCCTCACATAGAAACGTCAGGTACTGGTGGCGTGCCTTGCTCAACTCTTTTCTGACACGAACCATGGCGGGGATTGTCTTGAACTCAACCTTCCTGTTCTCATCATCAATCTCTGCATCCAAGAAGTTGCCTATCCTCAACCCGTCTGTTCCCCAATAGTTTCCAATGGATTGAGGCCTCATGCCTGTAAATGCGATCAATGCAGCCGCTGCCCTAGCATCGAGCCAGCATGCCCTAAAAATTCTTGACAGGTCCTCGCGGGTTGGTGACTGCTCATTGGTTAGTGTAGGGGTATCGTCAGCACCATTAACCTTGATGAAGGCGGGTATTTTGGCACCGTTGTGGCGGAGCCACGACTTCACCGACTTGATCGTGCTCTTGATGTAGCTGCCAGCGTATCCCTTTTCCTCCATCATTGTGACATAATCAAGCAGCATATTCTTGAGATCCTGCTCTCCCATCAATAGAAGGTCTTCAAACGATAATTTGTGACTGAGACAGAAGAAGCCGAGCCTGCGCAGATAGACATCAGCAGTTATCCTTGAGCCCCGAGCAACATTCTGATACCAGCGTTTAACCTCAGGGTCCTCAAGCAGATGGAGATACTTCGCCCTCGACATACCAATCCTGTCAGGACGCCTTTTAAAGGGCTCAGGCTTCTGTCTTGTTTTCGGCAAAAATCGGGGGGACTTGAACCCAGATCGTGGTGGGCCCGCCCGGATTTGAACCGGGGACTTCCACCGTTCTCAAATACTCACAAGTTCTGTGATTTGTGAGGGTGGCGTCCTAACCGCTAGACCACGGGCCCTACCACATATAGCCCTTCAAAGTTGCCTAAAAGAATCTCTCTTTCGCTGTGTTTTCTCTGGCGCGCTTCAAATCCTCGGCTGAAGAACTTCGCGCGTTAAGAACTGAGATTTCAAAGATCTTAGTCTAACGTCCGCCAGGTTTGGTGGCGCTATCCTGAAGAAAAGAGTGGGTCGAAAGATCAACTAGTTTCCGGAGCGGGCTTCAACAAGTTCTACTCTGCGTTTCTTTTTCAATAGTCTTGATACTCTGAGGACCCCGTTGATCTCCAGTTTCATCAGTATGGTGTTGAGTTCTCTGAAGCTGATCTCGCTGTAGTATTCCTCAAGTTCCTTGCGGAGGTCTTCGTCAGTCATCGCGCCTTTTTTCTGCAGTATATCTACAACTGCATTCTGGATCGGTCTAGGTCCCCACACTCTCTGCAATAGTAGATGTCTCCTATGTCACGGGTATGGCGGCGCGCTCACCGGCATGCCTTTTCATGAAGCTCTGGTACCAGGAGTTCATGTCCTGTGTTACGCTGGGCCTTATCTTGGCGATAGCATCCCTAAAGTCTATCAATGTGACTTCTTTGGCGTTGGCATCTCTTCTGAGTGCGTTTAGTGCAGCCTCGCGGCAAATTGCTTCAATGTCTGCGCCTGAGTGGCCTGTCCCTGACCTCGCAAGCTCATCAAGATTGACATCTGGCGACAGAGGCATAGTTGATGTGTGAATCTTCAGTATCTGCCTAATCGTCTTGGCGTCCGGCGCGGGAACGAAGATTAGTCTGTCAAACCTACCAGGTCTCAGGATTGCTGGGTCGACTAAGTCGGGCCTGTTTGATGCGCCTATCACCACCACGTTCTCTAATGCTTCTATGCCGTCAAGTTCGGTGAGCAGTTGGCTTATGACCCGTTCGGTCGCTCCTGAGTCTGTGTAGCCCATTCCTCTTCTCGGAGCTATCGCGTCGATCTCATCAAAGAAGATTATTGCCGGTGCAGCTGAGCGTCCTTTCCTGAAGACCTCACGTATAGCCTTCTCGCTTTCCCCAACCCACTTTGAGAATACTTCAGGCCCCTTTATTGATATGAAGTTGGCCTCACTTTCTGTTGCGATGGCTCTTGCCAACATCGTCTTGCCGCATCCTGGAGGCCCATACAGGAGTATTCCTTTGGGTGGTTTGACTCCCATTCTTTGGTACATCCCGGCATTCTTGATTGGCCATTCAACAGCCTCCACAAG
>JAPKYM010000322.1 GCA_026394315.1 Candidatus Bathyarchaeota archaeon
ATGGTAGCGTTTGCCAGTTTATTCTGTGGAGGCAATTTTCCTAGTCTTTCTCAGGTTTGAACGATGACGGGGACGCGGCGTTCTAGTCAAATTTCATAGTCTCTTCTTTGGTACCTGACATGGAGACGATGAGTAGGTCAACGCCGTTTCCGCTTCCAGCATCCCTTGCAAGCGCTGCCTTGAAAGCCTTCCCGACTAGTTCCTTTGCCTCATCAAAGCTCATGTCCTGCTTGTACTCGTCCTCAAGTACACCAATCGCTACTTCAGTTCCACTTCCAACTGTGGCGTACTTGTCCTGCATAACTGAACCAAGCAGATCCAAGACATAGAGACTTGGTCCATCTTCGTCCACGCCTCCTATGATTGTCTGGGTGATGTAGGGGATCATTCTATTCTGGAAGAGCAGGCTGCCTACCATTTTTGCAGCGGCCTTCACACCGATTGGTCGTTCCCTCTCGTAGGTGAAGATATTTGCGTACGCAGCTGCCTCTCTGGACAGAATCTGCATGTCTGAGACAAGGCCGGCGAAGGCTGCACCGACCGTGTCAGTAATCTTGAACACCTTCTTAGCAGTCTTACTCATAACAAAGTATCCGTAGGAGACCCTTCTTTCAGAAGCCAGGATGACACCGTCATGGTAGACCACTCCTATGGTTGTGGCTCCTGGAACGTAGGGCATGCTTTGTGACATGGCGTTGACACCAAATAGAATGCGGTTCATCTTATTAGGTCAACAATTTAAGGTTGATGATGACCCAGAGAGGAGACCTAACCCATGCTGCCTTTGAAGAATATCTTTAACAAGATCTTCTGGGACGAACGGGTAGATAGAAGAGACCATGTTATAACTTTCGTTCATCGTGGAGCACCGTCCGACGCGAAGACCATAACCGCATCACAGATCAGACAGGTTGGCCGCTCCTGGTTTACCTACTGTCAGCAAGATCAGGAGACGCTGATACCCATGCATAGAATACTTACTGTTGAGAATGTGAGGACCGGCGAGATCCTTTGGAGGAAGAGAGGAACCTCTAACCCTACTTAATGTGAACTGCCCTGTTCACTATCCCCGCGCCGGTGCAGGTTATTCTTGCGAGTTCGCCAAGTTTACCCTCGACTTCGAAATTGACTCCAAGGAGCATCTTGCAGAGCTCAATACATGTGAGTGAGTGAAGTGTGAGTTCAGAGACCATGATCTCTGATTTCCCGACCGCAAGCGCCATGTAGACTATCAATTGATCCCCGAGATGCTTGTCTACAGGAGCGGCTCGCTTTAGGCCCTGTAGTAGATTGGAGACGGCCCCTTCACCCACTTTCTCCGCAGGAAGTCCTAGCCTACCTAGAGCGTCGCCGCTGAGTAACCCGCCTGAAGACAGTGAGGCGAAGAGGATGAGCCCGCACCCCGGGTCGACTGCACATCGGTGTTCGTTAATCTGAAGTGATTCCAGCTGTATATCTGCGTCGTACCCTTCCTGCATCAACAGTCTCTGGGCCGACTTCCCCATCCTTTCGACGATATGCCTTGGAAGTCTGCAGCTGTAGGAAAGACCCCAGACCTTGACTACGCTTCCGAATTCTGTTAAGACGACCGGGTTCAGCCTATCGGCTGGCCTTGAACTCGCTCTGACTAAGCCTTGCCCTCTTGGATAGAACCCCCTCTTCACCAAATCTACCGATCCGCGGTAGCCCATCTTGGCGATCCTCGGCAGTACGGCACTCTGCAGAAATTCTATTGTCGGAGCCTTTGGATTGTTGGTTCCCCCAGCTATCTCCAACGAGACTTCAGTATCACAGAAAGCCATCACAGGCATCATTGCTTGAAGAACAAGGTTCGTTGAACCCGCAGTCCCCACGTCCACCCTAAAGCTTCCGCCCCCAGTTGAACCAGGTTCAAAAGACAGCTGATTGGAACCAATATTCAGGCCTTCAGTCTTTGCTCTTGTCAAAAGGCCTATGGCTCTGACGGCATTCAAGTGTTGGGCTCTCAATCCCGGAGGCGATCTCTTCGCCCTGACATTGACTATTCTTATTTGTGTCTTTACGATTGCTGAGATCGCGACTGAGAGTCTGAGAACCTGCCCCCCACCTTCAAGCATATCTCCTTGAATTTCAATCATAGATGCTTCCCCGAGAGCTGAGAACAAGAATCAGCTCATCGACAAAGGCTCTAAAGCATATCTGTCTTTAGTGTGGCTCCGTTGGAGCAGTATCAGTCGATCAACTATTCGCTAGGTTTGGTCAGCGATCTAGGGTTGAGAGCTCTTCTGCGGTACGTATGCGATTGCTTCGATCTCCACTTTAAAATCCGGATGCATGAGTTTGGCCTGTACTGTGGATCTTGCTGGGTATCCGCCCTTGAAGTATGAGCGGTAGATCACGTCGTAGTTCTCGTGGTAGGAGGTGTCTGCTAGAAAAGCCGTAGTCTTGACAATATTCATTATTGATCCTCCTTCACTCTCAAGCAATTTCCTCATGTTTTCAAAGATCAATCTGAGCTGTACCTCAAGCGCCTTGGGAACTTCTCCAGTCTCAGGATCCATGGCTACCTGTCCAGCGAGAAAGACAAAGTCGCCAGCTCTCGTTAGATTAGAATAAGAGGCTCTAGGCTTTGAGGTGCCTTCAACCCAACTGACTCTCTTTATCGCACTCATGAATTATTACAGACTCGGAATTTGGCTTAAGATTTTTCGTATGGTCTAGTTTTCACGCAGATAATGGCCCGCGCTAACCAACTCACCCACAGTTATCTAGAAGGCCAAACAAGAATAGGGACATATGACGAATCCTCATAACCGACCAGAGACGACGCGCAAGAACAGTTACAAAGACAAAAGGCATTGATATAGATGAGCCTGATCACGCTCTCGCTCAGCAAATCTCAAGATGTCTGGTTTGCCGTGGCACTGAGAAGTAGCGGCGAAATTGTTCGTGTAGGCTTCTCCCCAAACAGGTGTTCCCTTCTGGAGCACGTTGCCAAACATTTCAGGCCTTCTTTCAAAGTCAGGCGTAATGATTCAGAAGGATGCTCAGCATTGAAGGTTGTTAAGGAACTCTTTCGTGGTAGAGAGATTGACCTTCTGCCGATGATTAACCTTGATGGCACAACGAAGTTCCAGAGAATCGTTTACACCGCTCTAATGAGAATTCCAAGAGGAAAAGTCTCAACTTACTCGATGCTAGCTAGGGCCTCCGGCTGCCGAAGAGGATATCGAGCTGTGGGAAATGCTCTTTCATCGAACCCAATCCCCCTCATCATTCCATGCCATAGAGTCCTCCGTTTAAACCTGAAGATTGGGGGCTTCTCGATACCTGGTGTAGACGAGAGAGAAGCTCGCCAACTCAAACGGAGAATCTTGGTGGATGAAGGCGTCAAGTTTGAAGGCGAGAAAGTGAACCCGAAATGCTTGTGGAAGTCCAAATCCTAGCGTACTGAGTTGGAGCAAAACAATAAGTGATTTGACATAGCAATATTATCCTTCCAGTACTGATCTAACTCTGAGAGGGGTCTCGCGTTGACTGTTGTGGGGTTATATATTGGACGATTTCAGCCCTTTCATCTTGGACACCTTGAAGTTGTCAAGCTCATTCTGACCAAGGTGGACGAACTCATCATTGCAGTTGGGAGTGCACAGTACAGCCATACACGGAAGAACCCTTTCACGGCGGGGGAACGGATCTTTATGATAAGGGAGTGTTTGAGAGACTCAGAGATCAGTACTGATAGAGTTCAGATAATCCCAGTCCCGGATGTCAATGTTCACGGAATCTGGGTGGCTCATGTCACGGCTTACCTCGGCACATATGATATCGTATTCTCGAATGATCCTTTAACCTCGAGGCTCTTCAAAGAGGCTGGAGCGAAGGTTGAAGGAAATCCATTCTTTAAGCGTGAGATTTACTCGTCGACAGAAATACGGAAAAGAGTCCTGTTGGATCAAGATTGGCGAGCCCTTGTTCCTAGGAGTGTTAGCAAGATCATGGGTGCGGTAGATGGTGTAGCCAGGATAAAGATGCTCTCTCAATCAGACAATCCGACCCCCTGAAGTATTATTGGATCTCCAACTCTTGCGCCCAATACTCTGGCAGCATCCTCCTGATTGACTGCTAACTCAAGAAAGCCTTGACTACCAATCGTTGCCAGGAGTTCACCGGAACTAACGTCAGAATATGTTTCGCAGAATTGCATCTCCGTATCGCCAGAACTGGCTCTGATCCTGATTCTGGTCCCGAAGTCGATCCTTCCACTTTCAAGAAGCCCGAACTCTATGTCGGTCACAACATTTCCGAAGTGGTCTATGTGTAGGACTCTACCATGAATCTCATCATCGCGGAGCCTTGCCTCTGAGATTGTTGACCTGACATAGTCGGTGATCCTAGGTCCCATCTTGAATGCGGGAACATCGTTAGCCAAATGGCCGACTGCATGAGCAAAGACATCTCTACCGTGAAAAGTTGGGGAAACTTTGCCCGCAAAGTATTTTGATTCATTCAAGTGGTAGGCTGCCGTGACGCCCTCCTTTTCAGCTGCCGGAGACAGAAGGCCGTTATCTGGGCCCACAAACTTGCTTCTTCTAGTCTCAAGTAGCAACGGTCGTCTTGATCCCCCGACTCCT
The DNA here is from genome assembly GCA_026394315.1 of Candidatus Bathyarchaeota archaeon. Lineage (GTDB taxonomy): Archaea > Thermoproteota > Bathyarchaeia > 40CM-2-53-6 > RBG-13-38-9 > JAPKYM01. Next base: position 4,614 of record JAPKYM010000322.1, read on the forward strand.
GGATCAACGACAGCAAGAAGAATCGACTCCTCCGGGAAGTAGGGAGCTACTGAAGCAAGTACGAACATGCCTTGGCGCACATCGTATCGCTCAATACCGTGGCTTATATCGACGATTGTGGTCGAGGGCGATATTGTCAGTATAGCAGCCTTCATTTGAGCTACATACGAGTCCTTCAGCCCGAAATCTGAAAGCAACCCAACTAAGGCCATAGCCACATCCCTCGCAACGAATGTTAGCTGATCCATCTGATCTCTTAAACGCATAATTGACACTCCCCTGCCTAAAGACAGGGGATTCTAGCTTCTATCATGTTCATTGGTTGGTGGGTCATCGCCCTTTTAGGCTGCCACTTCATTCCATCCCATTTTAGAAGTTTAGGGTGTGTCATCACCCTGAT
>JAPKYM010000276.1 GCA_026394315.1 Candidatus Bathyarchaeota archaeon
CATTACTCCGATGATAGGATTTCTCGCGGACCAGATCAGTTTTGACTTCGCATTCAGAATACTATCGGTAGCCACACTGCTGGGGTTGCCAATACTGAGGTCTGTGAAATGTGAAAAGAAAGAAGCGATTGCCACAATGACCTAGTAACGCGCGCTATGTGGCCCTACTTGCCCAACACTATTCCTGAAGGGTCGATCTCCCTTAGAATTCTCAGTTCCTTCTCTGTTGGAGTCTCGCTTGTCTTGACTACCTCAGGAATGATCAGTTCGAAGCCGCAATTTCTCTTGACTTCTTTGAGATCGACGCCAGGATGAATTGAGATGAGCCTCATCCTCTTGGTCTCATGATCAAATCCGTAGACGCCTAGCTGTGTGATGACTCGATACGGCCCAGTATTCTCGGGGAGGCCCGCTTTCTCTCTTCCGCCGGGGCCCGTCAAGTACCCAGGGGTTGTCATGAAATCCAGCTTGTTAACGAATCTCTGTTCGTCTTGCTTCATCAAGATTATGTTTTTGTGGCATAACGATCCAACGTCATTTGCCCCACCGCTGCCTGGGAGCCTTATCTTGGGGTATTGGTAGTCGCCGATCACGGTGGTGTTGATGTTCCCAAACATATCTATCTGTGCCGCTCCCAAGAAGCCATAGTCAACAAACCCAGATTGTAATGCTGACATTACATCATGCATGCTTGATGCAGCTATGCCTCTGTAGAAAGTCCGGGAGTCTCCGACGGAGACCGGTATCACAGGGCATTGAGGGCCAATTCCTCCCGCCTCATACATTATGAGTACGTTTGGAGCATGGGTTCTCTGAGCTAGGACAGTTGCAATTACAGGTAGTCCTGTGCCTACGAATACGGACTTACCGTCTTCAAGAATTTTTGAGGCTATAGAAGCCATCAATTCTACTTGCGTGTAGCCATTACCTTTTTTTGCCATTTGTTACATCTCTAATTTCGTCCGAGGGTTTTTTCCATTCTCTGTAGACGTTTCAACTTCTTCTGTCCGCCTACAAGCCTCAGATACTGATCAAATGAGTCAACTGAGAAGACATACTTGTCGAGATATTCTTGGACGCCCTCATCGGTCTTGGAGATATTGAGCCATTCAGAGATGTGTTCTTCGTCATAGAAGTACTGGAGAGGCATCTGACATGGATGTGCTCCCCAGGGAACTTCTACTACTGCATCAACGTGATAGAACGGTATCGAGGTTCTCCATGGTTGAAGCTGAATTCTGCGGTGAGGAATGATCTGTTCTGTCGTCAAGATGAGTCGCCGGGAAGCTCTTGAGAGCTCAAAGTCCTCGATCAACGATCCGTCAATCTGTGCGTTTCCGAATTTGTCGCATCGGTGGACATGGATGATGCTAACATCAGGGGTGCACGAAGGGATCAAGGTTACTGGTTTCTTGGTGAACGGGCATAGAGCTGTCTTTGCAGAGCTCTTCTTGAAAGTGTCTGTTCCAGCAAGTATTCTTGATGGAACAAATGGGATGCCCATCATGCCAGCCAGGAAGCGCCATTGGTATCCGGCGTTGCTTATCTCTGAAACTACTTTGCATCTTCCGGTCTGCACTGCCCTTCTGGAGGCGTTTGATAGCCCTCTGAGTTCATGTCCAAAGGAATATGCCACTTCAACTTTGTTAACACACCCCGCGCCTACTAGTAGATCTATGTCATGCACTGCGGTCTTGCCGGCCATGGTCAAATCCTGTTTCCTCTGCCTGATCAGTTCATAAATGATGGCCATCGAGACTCGGACATGGCCGAATCCACCGGAGGCCATGAACTCTCCAGAATTCACAAACTTAGAAACAGCTTCCTTTGTACTCATCCTCTTATCTTCAGCTTTTCTGGACTTGTTCTCAAAGACCCAGCTTCGATTCTCGTCAGGATCTCTGAATCCAACGAGTTGCCCTTGTCCTTCCTCAATAGTCTCCAAATGACTGCATCTCGATTTGGCCACAACAGCGACTTAACCCCAATTTAAGCTTTAGAAATTCCTTGAGGCCCTGCTTGCTCTTTTGGCGCGCAGTCAACACACGTCTGTCTGTATCCACCAACAATGGTCTTCCTCTTAGCGTGGCAATCTTGTTCTCTGTGGCTATGATTACGATGTTGTCTTTTCCCACTTCTTCTATTACTCTTGAACTTATTTGTTGATTTCCTCTTCCAAATATGTGACCTTGACCGCCTATTACAGTGACTATGATCTTACTCTTGTTCTCTTCAACCAATGCCAATCGTTGTTTTTCGTTTACGTCTGATGCAACTAATCTCTTCTGACGGATTGCGTCAACACCAAGTAAAGCATATTTCAGGCCAAGTTGCCTCATGATGGCCTTTGTCGTCGTTCCCGGTCCGATGACATAGAGGTAATCGTCTTCCATATCCTCTAGGATTTGCCAAGCGATCGATTGAATATCTTCCTTTTCGGAGGCGGTGCTTCCGGTCTTTGTCCCTTGAATCATGTGGTTCTCATAGGGGACTCTCAAGTACCCGTACAGCTTTGCAGACACTCTGTTATGTCTGAAAGCTTCCTCATCGATGTCCATGACTTCTGATTCCTGCGTGGATAGCTTGTCCTGCAGGTAGGCAACAGCGAGAAGGCCTGCTGTTCTAGGATTGATGGCGAAGACTCCGGAGTGGATCTTCACGCCTGCGGGGACGCCGAGAACCGGCAACTTATCTCCAATTGCTTCTTGAATATCCCTTGCTGTTCCGTCACCACCCACAAAAAGTATTAAGTCAACTTCTGATTTGAGCATCGCTCGCGCAGCGTCTCTGGTGTCTTCTGGAGATGTCTCCCCTTCTCCTAGGGCCCCTATCACTTTGGGCTTAAAGCCGCAAGCTTGGGCTTCTGCCTCACCCATGTCACGTGGGTATGTGATCAATTCAATCTGATTCTTGATCGGTAGAACTTCATTGAGGGCTTCGATCGCTCTTGAGGGCGAAGTAGGTTTTGCTCCTAGTTCTATCGCTTTTTTCAGAATCTCTTCTCCGTCGGTTCCTTTCAGGCCGACAGAACCGCCCATACCTGAGATGGGGTTTACGATGAGTCCTAACTTCCTCTTTGACTCTCGGCTCATCTTTTCCTAGTTTTCCCTTTTGTGCTTTCTAAGGTTGTGGGGGGCTGTTCTTGTGATTTCAGGATTCTTATATGCTTCTTCACTTATCCGTCTGATTATGTTGACCCAGTAGTCAATATCTTCCTTAGAGTAGGTGTCGCAAGGTTCCGGCAGGAAGGGTTCTGGAACTACCCATGGGTGATGACTAGTGAAATATTCTTGGACCCCGAAATCCACTATTCGACGAGCCACGTCATCAGTGCCCACCCCAGTGTCTTCTTTCAGTTTTTCGAGACTGAATCTCACCTGATCTAGTCTTATCTTCTGTTTCGGGTAGGCCATCGAGACTCCTGGTACATCTGATATCTTTCTTATGAGGTAGTTGGTGTTGATAATGGCTGTCTCAGAGACTTGTCTTAGACCCTCAGATCCCATGCTCATTATCCATGCGTATGCCCTGACCACCGTCTCGATATTCCCCAGGAATGCTCTGACCTTGCCAATGCTGTTAGGCCTATGGTAGTCTAGGTGATATCGGGATCCGTCATAGGTGACGATTGGCACAGGAAGATACTCCGATAAAGCCTCTGCAACTCCTACTGCACCACAGGCCGGCCCCATGCATCCGTGAGGGGATGAAAATGCTTTGTGGATGTTGAAATGGCACATGTCAAAGCCAGCTTCTTTGGCTCGAGCGATTCCGAAAAGGGCGTTTGAATTAGCTTGATCGTAACCGCAGAGGCCTCCTACCTCATGAATAATGTCCACAAATTCATTGATTGATGGGTTGAATATTCCGGTGTCCTCAGGGTTCGTTACCATGAATCCTGCCGTATGCCTTGATACTGCGGCTTTCAAAGCCTCAATGTTTGGAAGCCCCGTCTCAGGGTCCGGATACAACGTAATGATCTTGAAACCTGCAGTTGCTGGACATGCGGCGTCAGCAGGGTGCGAGAAAAGTGTGCTGATCATCTCATTTCTGTCAAGTTCTCCGTTGGTTTCATGATATTTCCTAATCATACAGACGTTTGTGTATATTCCGTGAGCGCCGCCTCCGGGCTGAAAGGTGAATTCGTGCATTCCTGAGATCTCACTCATGAATCTAGCGAAATGGTAGATTATCTCCAGAATCCCTTGGACTGTCTCCTCGTCTTGATATGGATGTAACTCAGCGAAACCCGGTAATCTGACAAGTTCTTCACTGACTTGGGGGCTGTACTTCATTGTGCATGTGCCCATACCTATGTCTATATTGAGGGCCATCCCAAGTGTCTCTTGTGACAGGCGCAAGTAATGTCTCAAGACATGAGGTTGTGATATCTCTGGTAGTCCAGGCTGCTCCTTTCTCTGCATGTTCCGAGGAACATAAGAGGGTGCTTCGCCAACTGTCCTCTTGATCGCATCCTCAACTTCTGCAAGTATGATGCCCCTTTCGCCCTTTTGCCCCATTTGCATGACTATTGGCTCGTCCCAGATGTGTGCATGATATCTTCTGAGCTCTGGCCTTCTGTTCATCTGATTGTCTCCCCCAGAGAACTCGCAAGCCTTTCCAGATCCTCTTTGGTATGAATCTCGGTTACACAATATAGTGCGCTCTCTCCTAGCTCGGAAAATTCAGCTGTGATATCTTTTCCCCCCAGGATTCCGTGTTTCAGGAGGGACTTGTTGACTTCACGCACTGTCCTGCTAGTTTCCCCAAAATCGACAATGAATTCCTTGAAGAAGTGAGGTGTGAAGTGGATCTTTACACCGTCTATTTCGGATAGGAGCTTTGCGGCGTAATGAGATCTCTGAATTATCTCTTCGCCCATCTCTTTGATTCCATTCGGCCCCATCAAGGCTAGATAAACGGCTGCAGCAATCGTCCACAAGCCTACGGTAGTCCCGGTGAAATCTTTCCCTTTCTCTCTAACCGCATAGAGTGTTCTATCATGTGTGCAATAGCCGAATCCAAATCCCTCACCCCTAACAGTGTCTGTTATACTCACAAGCTGCGTAGGGTATTCTGAAATGTACTTCGCCTCGTCTCTGGTGGCGATGAATCCGCCCGTGCCTCCTCCATAGTTCATATGAATACCAAGAGGCTGAATCTCACCACAGACTATGTCTGCGCCGTAGTTTGCAGGAGGTTCCAAGATGCCAAGCGAAATAGGGTCAACACCCACTATGCACTCTGCACCGTTCTTATGGGCTACTTGGGCGATCGCTTCTCCTTGTGACTCGATGAACCCCAAGTAGGATGGATTCTCAAAGTAGACCGCCGCGGTTCTCTGTGAGATCTTATCCTTGAGATCCTCAATTGAGAGTAAGCCCGTCCTATGATCATAGTCCGCCGATTTTATCGTAATATGCCCCGCTACGCTCTTTGATTGGCAGAAGTTCTCGATTACCGAGAGCCTCTCGGGGCTGATTGTCCTCGGAATCAGCAGTTCGTTGCGGCCGGATATTCTTGAGGCCATACGCACCGCGAAGCCTGCTGCGGATGCCCAATCAAATGTTGGCAGGCTAACTGCCTCCATATCAAGAAGTTCTCCCATCATGCTCTGGAATTCAAAGAAAGTCTGCCATTTTCCAAGATCTGAGTATGTATTGCCTGCATATGCTGTGACGAATTCCGCTCTGTGAATAATCTCGTCGACGACAGCAGGCACGTAGTGCTGCCAACATCCGCCGCCAAGGAAATTCAGGTATTCCTTGCATGTCCTATTTTTCGAGAGTAGCTTCTCCACGTGAGTCTTCAGTTCAAATTCCGATTGGTGAGGTTTTGGCAGGTTCAATGGTCTTTTGAATCTGAGTCCTTCGGGAATGACGGTCAGGAGTTCCTCAATACTCTTGACTCCCAACTCATTGAGCATTTGATCTCTGATTGCCGGTACGGAGTTTGGGATATACGGATGTGAAGTATTTGCGTTCTTGGGCATAATAATTCGCCCACAATCTGATAAGAAAAATAGGAGGAGAGAGGTGGAGCTTCAAGCTATTGACAGTTGGCGCTCCTGCCTAAATTATTTTGAGGCTTTTTCCGATCCTTTCAAATGCGGCCAGAGCATACTCCAGTTGTTCTCTGGTGTGGTGTGCGTTTACTATGGTTCTGATTCTATCAGTGCCTTTAGGCACAATGGGATAGCTGACTGCGTTGACAAATATTTTCTCCTCCTCATACAATCGCCTGCTCAGTTCTTGGGCTTTTTCCATTGTTCCAACTATCACCGGAGTTATCGGTGTCTGACTTATTCCAGTATTGAAGCCTAGGCTTTCCAGCTCTTTCTTGAAGAACCGGGTGTTGTCCCGTAGCCTCTGAACACGTTCAGGCTCTCTGTTGATTATCTCAAATGCCTTGATTGTTGCGCCGCTTGTAGCTGGATCTGGGAATCCGGTTGAGAAGCAATAGGTTCTTGAACGTCGCCAGAGATAATACTTCAACTCCTCGCTACCAGCGACATATCCTCCGCAAGTTGCTATTGCCTTGGACAGGGTTCCCATCTGGACCTCCACTTTTCCGTA
>JAPKYM010000290.1 GCA_026394315.1 Candidatus Bathyarchaeota archaeon
TTTCCAATTCCAATTGGATGGACATTTTCGCGTCGATTATTTCTGGCTATGATGACGGTTCCTTCAGCCATTCGTTGACATATCGTTGAAGGCAGCTCATCTTCATCCTTGGCTACTGTACGCATTTCTTCTGTTATTTGTCCCTTCTTCGCAAATCCTATCTGGGTTGCCAAATTCATTTATCGCTCCAACCCAAGAAAAGCCGAGTTAGATCTGAGTTAGAGTGCACCAAATCAGGAATTCAGTACACACCCCCTCCGCCAGCATTATCTTAATAAGGTTCTAGGGTCGACGGTTCACCAGACCGCCCTCTCAACCAGCTAACCAGCTCCCCTGGCGCTTGCTTGTCTGAAATCGACAATACTCCGGAATTTAAAGTCTTTTGTATAGACCTGCATAACACATGTCCAAAGTACATCTAAAGGTCTCGCAACAAAACAAGGAGCTGGAAGAACTTCATATCGGCGTTTCCTACTTCAAGACTTGGGAACCAAACCTAGCCCTCGAATGGGCCAGAACAGTATCAGGCCCTCGTTAAGTCAATCATAAACTCTGCTCCCGAGCCTATTTAACCGCACGCTAGCGCGCGCTTATACTGTTCGTTCCACTAGCTCATGTGTTATTGATGTATGTCCCAGCGATTCAATTGTTTCTGGCAGTTCGCTTAGGTATTGATCTCGAACTTATTACACTTACATGGATCGATTGGATTATTGCTTTCGCTCTTGGATTGACTCCTATCGCGTTATTGGAGGCTTGCAAATATTGGGTGCGCAAGAAAAGATCCCACTTTTAGTCTTGTTGGAATCTTCTGAGGTCAGCGCGCGCTCTCGGATTCTGAGCCTCTTGCGAGAAGGAGTACAAAGGGTTTGCTTAGAGAGATGCAAATACCATCGGCTTGGTATGTGCCCACAAGCGAGATATATCCTCATGCGTCATGATAAGCGCTCGCTACACCATTTCCCCATGTTCTCAGTTTTAAGAGACTGTTCTATTGAATCTCTTTGAGGATCTTACCCGCGTGAAACGTTTTAATGTTCAATTGAAGCTTTCTTAGAGTTCAGGCAGGTGTGATAGTTGCCTCTTCCGTTAGTGGAACGTTCAGAGAAAGAGATCGCGCGTATGATCAAGAAGCGAGTTGATGCCGTTAAGGATGTGAGGGGGTCCCATCAGATAACCGTGCGTATGTCTGGTAAGCGATTTGATATTGACATGCATTTGTTGCTTGACAGCAACTTAAGGTTTGAGGACGTTCACAAGATAGCATCAGATGTTGAACGAGAAGTGAAGAAAGTTCTGCCCAACGCAAGAGTAACAGTGCATACTGAACCATTGGGAAGCGACAAACATGACTTGGGAACAATCGTGAAGGAAATCGCGGAAAAAGTCCCCGGCTCCAGAGGTGTCCATGACGTTCACATACAGAAAATCGGTGGAAAACTGTGTCTTGACCTCCATCTAGAGGTGAGTGCAAACTCAACTTTGAAGCAGGCGCATGATATCTCTGATGAGGTAGAGAGAATGCTAAAAGTAGGTGACTTGAATCTTTCAGAGATCACGATTCATATCGAAACTGCTTCGGATATGATTTCTAACGAATTGAAAGGGGATGGAAATGAATTGAAGTGGTACATTGAACATGCCGCAGAACACTTTCCGCAGATTAAGGCCATAAGCGAAGTTGAAATGCGTAAGATCGGCGACAAGATGCACGTAGTCATTCAATGCCTCTTTGAACGAAACATTGCTATGAAGGAGGCTCATGAGGTCTCAAGCCATCTCGAAAATATGATCAGAAACGCGTTTCCAGAAGTCGACAGAATTGACATTCACGAAGAACCTGCCTGAAAGTCTCGGTTTTTTTTGTTACAATGACAACACAAATCCTATATCCTTCTCACATGGCTAGGTGACGGAAAGTATTGAGGCGGATGCAATACTACGACGGAGACAAAAGAGAGAGGACCGGGCAAAGACTATTGGTCCATTCGTCCGACAGAAGTATATCGCTTACTCGAAAGTGGAGAACAGGGCCTAACTGAGAAAGAAGCCGAACGCCGATTAAAGACATACGGTCCTAACGAACTGCCCAGACACGTTTTCAGCGGAACCAAAGTGCTTCTTAGGCAGTTCAAGAATCCCATATTTGCTATTCTAGTGGCATGCGCCGTTGTGGCAGGTTTCTTCCAGCAGCCAGAGCAGGCAGTAGTCATCCTCTCGATGATCGCCATCGCAGTTGTCTTAGGTTTCTTCAATGAGTACAAAGCAGAGAAAATTGTTGAAGACCTGCGGCGAAAAGTATCTATCAGAGCGGTGGTGACAAGAGACGGAAAGTCTAGGGAAATAGGCTCAAGAGAAGTGGTTCCCGGAGACGTAGTTTCAGTCTATGTAGGTGACATCGTTCCTGCTGACATGAGAATTGTGGAATCTAAAGACCTACAGGCCAATGAATCGACACTTACTGGCGAATCGTTTCCGGTTGAAAAATCTCCTAACAGTCTGGATCTTCAGCAACCCACCCCTATGCAACTGATAAACTATCTATTCATGGGTACAGTGATCGCATACGGAAGTGGCAAGGGCGTAGTGCTTTGCACTGGTCGAAACACGGAATTCGGGTCCATATCGAGAAGTCTGATTCGGTCGCATCCGGAGACGGAGTTCCAAAAAGGAGTGAAAAGCTATGGGACGATGCTTCTCACTCTGACCATGGCGCTCACGATCGGAATATTTGGGGTGAACGCAGCCCTCGGTCACCCAATAATTGATTCCCTGCTGTTTTCTCTTGCAGTCGCGGTAGGATTAGTCCCAGAATTGATGCCTGCCATTGTTACGATCAGCCTCTCCCAAGGCGCCAGGAGAATGGCGAAAGTAAAGACCGTTGTGAAACGTTTAGTATCGATCGAAGACTTCGGCAACATGAACATTCTCTGCGCAGATAAGACTGGAACTATGACCGAAGGACAGATAGTTCTCAAAGAATATTGCTCGCTCAGCGACGAAAAAGATCCAAGGATCCTATCTTACTCACTCCTCTGCAACGCCGCTGTTGTTGGAGAGAGAATCACCGGCAACCCAATGGACGTTGCGATATGGGAGTATGCGAAAGAAAATGGAATCCAAGATGCTATTGAATCATATGTGCAGGTAGACGAAATTCCTTTCGATTATCAACGAAGAATCATGTCAACAGTGGTCAACAAAGAGCAGAAGTTGACACTAATCTCCAAGGGCGCTCCTGAATCGATTGTGGAAAAATGCAAACAGGTTGAGGGAAGAACAGAGTCGCTGGATTCCATTTTAGAATCGATAAACAATAAGATGACCGACCTTGCCAGTGCAGGCTACCGCACCCTTGCTGTTGCGTACCGAACGGTAGACAATAAAGACTCGTATTCAGTTGAAGATGAGTCGAATCTGACACTCCTCGGCTTCCTAATATTCACCGATCCACCAAAGAAGGACGCTCACGAGGCGATCGCCAAACTCAGAGAGATGGGCGTTAATGTAAAAATACTGACAGGAGACACCGAGCTTGTGGCAGCAAAGATATGCAAGGACATTAAAGTTCCTGTCAAGAAGGTTATCCGTGGTTCAGAACTCTCCCAGATGAGTTCAGTTGAAATCAGAAAAGCAGTGGAAGAGGCCGATATTTTCGCACTTGTTACTCCGGAACAGAAACTTGACATCATGAAAGCCCTAAGGGAAAACGGACATGTGGTCGGCTTCTTGGGTGATGGTGTCAATGATGCCCCTGCACTCTATGAGGCTGATGTGGGTATTTAGGTAGACTCTGCGGTGGACGTATCGAAGGACGCCGCAGATATCGTACTTCTAGAGAAAGATTTGCTCGTCCTGGCTAATGGAATAGAGGAAGGGCGCAAGATCTTTGGTAACACTACGAAGTACATTTTGATGGGAACAAGCTCAAACTTCGGAAATATGTTCAGCGCCGCCGCTGCATCGATCTTTCTACCGTTTCTACCGATGTTGCCGATGCAGATACTGTTCATGAATCTGCTTTATGACATAGCGAATATGACATTACCAACTGACAATGTTGATGAGGAGTTCACTAAGTGGCCCCAACGCTGGGACATAGGGTTCATAAGAAAATTCACATTGTTCTTCGGTCCGTTTAGTTCTCTGTACGACTTTCTAACCTTCGGAATCATGTTGTTCGTATTCAATGCGTCCACTCTGGAGCGTGCGGCGCTCTTTCAAACGGGATGGTTCGTAGAGTCATTCTGGACCGAAGTCTTGATAATGTTTGTAATTAGGACTAGGAGGATACCATTTGTAACGAGCCGTCCGGGAAAATGGCTGACTGTTCTTACTCTCTCCTGTGTCGCGTTTGGAACTATACTGCCCTTCACGATTTTCGGCAGCTTTATGGGGTTCACACCGTTGCCAACTGAATACTGGATCCTACTAATACTCATGGTCGCCACGTATCTGTTTCTAGTAGATGCAGGTAAAGTCTTCTACTACAAGATTTGTGGACTTTGAGGGTGAGAATTGTCTATGACTGTGGATCTCAGATTATTCGATTGGTGGGTGATTAGTATCAGTTGGAGTATAGTATTCATGTCCTTGGCCGGCATCTACATTTACGCAGACAGCAAGAAGAAAAATGCTAAGATGAAAAACAGGCACCACGTGAAGACCCGTCCTCTCACTGTTGTAAAGGACTTCGTCTTTGTCTGGGTCCTTTTTGCTCTTCTCATTCTCTACATAGTCTCCATAAACATAGGTTCTTCCATGCTCTTCGCTGTTGGAAACATCTTCACCGAAGCAGCACTAATCATTTACGCGGTGAAGAACAGAACTGGCAAACGGCCGGCCGCGGATGCAAGATATGTTAAGAAGTACTCTTACCGTTGAATGCTGTTCATATGTACGTACGTTAAGATGGGTTAAGGTCTTGCTAGATTAAGCAGATCCAGAGCACAGGATGGAGGTCATTGAAGTGCTTAGCGAGCTCATTCTAACATTCTTTGTGGATGCTGCCTATTCATGGTTTAGGATGTCCGTAGCTCTCGTAGCGCGCGCTTTGCCATCAATTGAAATCTTCTGCGTGCGTATGGTGCGGGGAGTGGGATTCGCGCACCAGTTTACCAGTAAAACCAAGGAAGAGATTGGTCTCAGCGCGCGCTAAAACGATTCAATATGAAAATGTTGGCATCTTCGAACTTGTTTTGAATCACTACTTCAGATTTGTGGGGTGCTGGCTACGCCTGACTCCCCGCTGAGCATACCTGTGCCTACTCGAGTTAGTGAATAGGTTAGTCTGTTTGCTAGTTTTGCTGGCACGCCATCTTATCAGAGAGGGAAATGATGACAATTGAAGTGGCACATCTCATCTTCAAAATACTATAACTTTTATTAGCTCGTCCTAGTTTCTTCTGTTGGGTACAGCTGATGGCTATTTCAAAAACTGAACTTCACAAGGTAATCACAAAGCTCGACGATGTAAAAATTGAGCTTCTACGCCTGCGAGCCGAACTCCTTCCTGAGGAGCTACCCACTTCAACAGAAAGGAAGAAGATTATTCAAGGCCGCAGGCAGATTGAAAGAGGACAAGCTGCAACATTAGCCCAACTCCGAAAAGAATTCGGTGTGTAGTTCTTCTGTTTGAACTGATCATCTCAAATCGAGCGAGAAAGTCACTCAGGCGGATGCCCAACCATTACGCTCATAAAGTAATTCTAGCCTTTGAAGCACTAGCGCAGAATCCCGCCCCTACTCCTGAATATCAAGTGAAAAAACTACGCGGGTTGAAGGATACGTACAGAATACGGATAGGGGACATCCGGATTGAATATGGAGTAAAGTGGGAATCTAGACGAATCAACATTTTCGCCGTTGAGTTCAGAGCTCGAGCATATAGATGAAGAAAGTGCCGGACTCACGTGTTTGGTGATGACACGCAAATGTTGACACCTACTATCTTGTCTTGATTCTGGACGTCTGATTTGTGGGGTGCTGGCTACGCCTGACTCCCCGCTGAGCATACCTGTGCCTACTCGAGTTAGTGAATAGGCTAGAGAGCCTAGAAGAATCAATAGATACCCTCACAGTTAAGCTTGCCAAGCCATTCATAATCCAGACGTGAAGTTACTGATGGGCTTCACAGGCATCGACTACTACGGCGCAATGCTTCTAGTCAGCGAGATAGGCCCCATCACCCGGTTCCCATCCCCAAAGAAACTCGGCTCATACGCTGGGCTCGCTCCTGGAAAGACAATCCGCAGAACACACAATCCATGGTAGAATAACCAGTGACAGCAACAAATACATCCGCTGGATCCTCATCGAAGCCGCACAACACGCATCACGCTTCGACCCGAAGCTAAGAGACTTCTACCTCCGAGTTGCAGCAAGACGCGGATACCAGAAAGCCATAACAGCTGTAACCCGCAAGATGTTCGTCTCCATCTACCACGTACTCAAACGACAGGAAGAATACCACGGCCAACGCAATGAACTGCTCTAAAGAAGAATAAAGCGCCTCCAACGTAGAGTGAATTCAACCCTTCAAGCAACATGAGACAACCAACACCCACAAAACAGAAACAGACAACAAAACATTTTCAATGGTGCGGGGGGTTAGATGTCAATTCACGTTTTGAACCAACGCGCGCGCAGATTAGTGGGGGATGCTTTGAGATACAGTACTTTGTTGGAACCTAGAACTTCTATCGATCTTTGCAGTAACTTATCTCTTGGGAGTTTCTCGAGATCTAGTAAGAACCTCTCTAATCAGTTTATAAGAGGTTTCGACAAGTCTTCTGCTAAGAAAATACTTCATGAGAAAGATACTCATCTCACAAAAGCTACTGTACAGATATAGTGGACAGCCGTCAACGCACATTTCTAGAGCGTCTTGGACTAGCGCGCGCCTAATCTGATTAATGTTAGCGCTAATTAGCGATTAATCGTTAATTAGCGCGCTAGCGTCTTGCAATATTCTTTCAGTTAACATGTCTTTGTATAACATCTAATTGATGGGATTTCACTTTGGAACACGAGATCAACATAGACTCTTAGATTTTGTAAGAGGCTCGCGCGCGCTATTAATGTTTAATGATTAACGTTGAGTTCAACGCTGCTTGCTAATAATTTACATAAGCCCTACCCGGAAAAATTTACCTTGGCAATTTTACCTTAACTTTGTAATCTATTAGTTGCTAAGTTGCAGACACAAGACATAAAATGGAAAAAATTACAACACCCACTTCAACGTTGAACAAAACCAGCATAACCACACCTCAACGTCTGAAAATGCCACCTCAACGTACCCAAACAACCACGCTCCTTACCTATATCCCCTGGTGAATGGTTCGGGGGTGGGATTCGCGCACCAATTTACCAGTACATATAAGCTCCCACGGCCATGCTCAACAAGTGTTCTATAACTGAGGCAAATCATTGTTCTACATTTCACAATCCCAGCTATACTACTGCGAAGACTGCAAGACCTACACCCACGCTAGGCTACTGCGATCTCGATGGCCACTGGATCCTATTGAGGTGGTGCCTATGACCGTCTCGTATCTTCAGCCAGGCAATATCCCGGAGGGTATGTCCACGCTATGGTAAGTCGGAGTGTGGAGGTTTTGTGCCTGATCCCCAGGGTACCCCGGGGGTAACCTAATATAGGCCTAAAGTACTTTGTTAAGACCAGATAACCCATGAGTCTGCGGCATTGCTACTGTGTCCCGAGAGGATCAGAAAACTCATCGTCCACCATTGCCACGAAGGACTTGCTTGCCAAGGTAGAGGCGAATCTGAGTATCCCCTTTGAGATAAAGATCTTTGATGACGATTCCGACCATAAAGAGAAGCTCATCCACATCTCTGTCAGGCATGGTCTCAGACTACCCCAAACTTTACGGAGTAAAGAGCTGCGATACGCACACATTGTTCTTTGCGATGGAAACGAACCGTTGATCTTCTACCCTCAAATCCGGAGAGGTAGACAAGGCAAGCTCAAGGAAATCTCGATTCAAAAGTACCTTGAAAGTCTTCTGAAAGGCAGCGTCAAGAGTCTTGTCGAGCTACCCGCACTGAAACCGTTTGCTGGCAGACAGTTTGAACTTCTGCGAGAAGGATACCTCGAACTAGCTAAAGAAGCAGTGCTGAACAACAAGGAGTGGGAAATTGCGGATTCCGAGTGGCCACAGTAAGCCGGGGACCTGAACCGACATGGATGTCCGGCGAGGCGAGATATACCTTGTCTCTCTGGATCCAACTGTAGGTAGTGAGATCAAGAAGACTCGCCCAGCATTGATCATACAGAACGATGTGGGCAACAAATACAGCCCCCTAACGATCGTGGCACCAATCACTTCCACACATAGAGCTAAGAAGTACCCCACTGAAGTCAACACAACTACCAAGGAATCCGGCCTCCATTCGGACTCCACGGTGATGCTCAACCAGATCAGAACTATTGACAAGTCCAGAATCTCTAAAGAAATTAGAATTGATCGCTAACAACCAAGAGTATTCTGAATCTTTAGGTCAGAACCCGCCCCCAGTATTATGTCCCCACTTTAAGGATTTCAATGACTAAATGGATAATGTCTCTAGGGGCGCTCATCTTTCTTTGGAGCCTCTCTTGACGCTAGGTTCTGACTATGATGGAGTTACTCCCGAGAAGTGGTGAGTGCGGGGGTTTAGGTGACAATTCACGTTTAGAACCAACGAAATTCCGGATGGAGGATTTCTACGCAATAGATCCGCAAAACATCCTCAAGTAGATCAAAGGACATGGTGCGGGGGGTGGGATTCGAACCCACGGAGGGCTACCCCACGGGATAACTCATCCTGCGAGGTAGTTCTTGAGTCTCACGCGCATATTCAATGCGCCCCGCGCATTTGACCTGGCTCTGCTACCCCCGCATACAAGACAAACCAATAAGCCAAAAGTAACCATAAAGCTTTCTCAATTGTCTCGGAGCCATGTGATAGTCCAGCATGATCCTAACGCTCTCGACTGCAGACAATCTATTCCGAGACGCATCTGCAGTACGAAAATCCTTTCGGGGCTAGTCCGCAACTATAAAAGTTCTATCTCAATGAATACGTCATCCGGAGTACGGATCCTCATCAGTCTCTTCATGAACCGCTCATTAGGATCCACGTCAATCAGTCTCTTGTGGATCCTCATTTCCCATTTGTCCCAAGTATGAGTTCCCTGACCACACGGCGTCTTTCTCGTCGGAACAACTAGTTTCTTGGTCGGGAGTGGAATTGGACCGCGCAGCTTGACTGCTGTTCTTTCAGCGATCTTCTTGATTTCGTCACATATCGATGTAAGATGTTCGGGTTTGGTGCTCGAAAGTCTGATGCGCGCTTTTCCTGGCATGTGATCTATATCCCAACCTAATCCGTGAAAGGGTACACAGTAGGAACAGTGTCGATTTTAAAAAGGTTTAGGTAAAGAAGAAAAGGATGGGATTTGGGGAAGCTTGCTTAGGCTTTCTCGGTAACTTCCTTAACAACCCCGACTGCGATAGTATTGCCCATGTCTCTTACAGCAAACCTTCCGAGCTGAGGGATATGACTGTAAGCCTCAACAACAATCGGACTGAGCGGTCTCAACTTTACAAGCGCACTATCACCGGTCTTAAGGAAGGCAGGTTTCTCCTCGATCGTCTGGCCTGTTCTAGGATCCATCTTGGCTATGAGTTCAGTGAATGTAGCGGCCATGGTGACTGTGTGGGCATGAAGTACGGGCGTGTATCCCTGAGCTATAGCTGTTGGATGTGCAAGGACTATAATTTGGCCTATGAACTCCTTCGCGACAGTTGGCAGATTATCCGGGTGACCCAGTACATCTCCGCGATGGACGGTTCCTTTTTCCACACCTCTAACACTGAATCCTATGTTGTCTCCAGGCTCGGCAACGGGTATCTTCGTATGATGGGTCTCAATAGACTTGCATTCGCCAGCAACGTTTCCTGGCATGAAGACTATCTTGTCACCTTCTTTGAGAACTCCGGTTTCAACTCTTCCGACTGGAACTGTCCCTACACCAGTAATGGTGTAAACATCTTGAATTGGGATTCTCAGAGGCTTGTCCAAGGGTTTTGGTGGCTGCGTAAAGCTGTCTAGTACCTGCATCATTGTTGGACCTTTGTACCAGGGCATCTTCTCGCTTGGCTTGACCAGGTTATCGCCTGTCCATCCAGAGACTGGTACGAAATTTATCTTGGAGGTGTCGTAGCCAACAACTTTGAGCAGGCCCTCGATCTCCTTCTTGCATTCTTCATATCTGGCTTGGGACCAGTTAGTTGTTACGTCGTCCATCTTGGTAATTGCCACTGCTATCTGGCCGACTCCCAAGGTTCTAGCAAGATAGGCATGTTCTCGGGCTTGACCTCCAGGACCTACGCCGACCTCGAACTCACCCTTCTTCGATGAGATGGTGAGGATTGCGCAATCGGCCTGGCTTGTGCCCGTGATCATGTTCTTGATAAAGTCCCTGTGGCCAGGAGCATCGATTATTGTGTAGAAGAGCTTGGACGTCTCAAACTTCTGGAAGCTGAGGTCTATGGTGACCCCACGCTCGCGCTCCTCCTTGAGGCTGTCAAGAACCCAAGCAAACTTGAATGTCTCTCCAGCCCCAGTCTGCTCAGACTCCTTGGCATAATCATCGATCGTCTTGGCGGTGATATAGCCTGCCTGGTACAGGAGGTTGCCTGCCATTGTGCTTTTTCCATGATCGACGTGGCCGATGACTATCAAATTTATATGGGGCTTTGCACTCAAGATATTACACTCTCGATCTAGCGATTCTTACTCTTAGTTGGGCAGCAGATATTTAAGGATTAGAGTCCACTACCGCGATGCGAGAGCTACTCTCTCCATCTCATCGCGTTTCTTTATGGCGTGACTCTTAGAGTCTCTTGAGCCCGCGTGTATTATCTCGTCTGCAAGGGCCTCATCAATAGTCTTCGGGTTGCTGAAAGCAACCTGTCTTGCTCCATCCGTCAAATGACGAAGAGCCAAGTCGATCCTCCGCTGTGGTGCCAGATCGACCGAGACAGGATAGACCACACCACCATAGGCAACCCTTGTAATATCCTCACATGGAGAGGCTTTTGTAACAGCCTCAACAAGAACCTCCACAGGATTCTTTCCGGTCTTAAGATGAATTATTTCAAAGGCATTCTTGACTATGCCTGTGGCTTTAGCCTTCTTTCCGCCACATCTACCATGACGCATAACATTGTTCAGTAGGCGTTCAACAATATTCACGTTTGACTTCATGAACCTTTGATGTTCATGCCTTCCTCCGCTGTGAGGAATCTCGATGGGTTTGAGACTGATGTATCGCTTCAGTCCGGGATCTCTGACATCTATCCCTTCGAAACTCCACTTGTCAAATAGCTTGAAGACGAAATGGGCCTTCTCATCCTTACTCAAATGATCGTAGCACCGAGCCTTACTAGGTTTCTAGTAAAACTTAAAGACTCGATAATAAGAGTTGTTGTTTTTGTCAAGTGTTACTTTGGTCGCTGACGCTCGTTTGAGCTTGCATTGGTCAGCCACAATCAGCTAGCGCGCGCTAGAAGTCTGCGATGAGATATCAAGCGGCGGTGGAGGCATCCCCAGAGGATTGGTGCTCCTCCCAACAGTGGAGTCTTAGCAGCTTTCTATACCCTGTTTTCCTGCAAGCGCCAAACCGTCCACCTTACGGTTGCTCTCTTCCGAGTCTCGCCGGGTTCGGTGGTAAAGAGATCGGAAACCTCCCTTCAGAGGCACCCTCTCTTCCGTCAGCCCAGCAGGGCAGAGTTTCATCGTTAGCAGCCAAGCCCTGCCATTGATCAGAAACACCTCACCCCTAGGTTAACGGACCCCCGCATGTAGCCGATTTCGGGTGACAAGGAACGGCTAACTCCCCGATCCCCCGCCACCGCCAATGATCAACACAACTAGGTTACCAATTAAGCTTCCCGAGTGAGACACTCGAGCTTCTGATTCTGTACTAGGATCTTGCAGACTTCACAGAGATCTCTACCCGTCCATTCCCCGCAGATCTTACAGGAATTCAAGCGTATTTTGCGGTCGCCAAGCAGGTCACCTAGTTTCAACTTCGAGGAGTAGGCTGTGTGTTTAAGTCCTGGATGTTTCTCCTCTAACGCATTGAGAACATCTCTGACATCATTTCTTAGAGCTCTATTCCGATGTGGACATGGTATTCGTTGAAACTCGATCCCGGTTAAGTAACCGTAAAGTGCTATCTCGCGCTCATATAACCCGCAGAGAGGCTTAACTCTCGGAATGAATCTTTGTTCGGGATCCACAAGAACTGGACCAGTTCTGGCCAGCCTCTCGACACCTCCGTGAAGTATATTCAGCAGTGCGGTCTGAACCTCATCATCGAGGTTGTGCCCAGAAGCGATTTTGCCAGCGCCTATTGTCCTGGCAGCCTTCTCGAGTGCACGTCTGCGGAGTACTCCGCAGTAAGAGCATGGAGCCAGCTTGGTCTGCCTCTTGACAATTTCGTCCAGAGTCACTTGGAAGAGTTCCCTGAATGAGAAGATTCTATGTTCTATGTTCAAGGATTCAGCCATAGCCTTGGCAAGTGATATAGCTTCGTCTCCATATCCCTGAATTCCTTCGTCAATAGTTATTGCAGTAAGCTTGGACAGTGGAAACTTGGTCTTGAGCTTGCTCAAGATCGAGAGTAGACTTAAGCTGTCTTTGCCTCCCGATACAGCTACCGCGATATGGTCTCTTGGGCCGAACATCTTATGTTCAGAGATAGTGACGCGTACCTTGTCCTCGATACTCCTCTTGAAGCATTTCTGACAGAGACTGACCCCTTCGTATTCCCGTCTGTAGAAGGCCGCCGTCCCGCAGAAGCTACACTGCACGGCTCTCACTAGAGCCTCGTAAGGCCGAAATTCAGGAAGGATATCAACAGATTGAGGCCGACGATTATGAGAAAGATCCCACTGGCACTGATCCTCACAAGCTTTGCAGCCGCCTTAGATCTTGCGCTCACTAAGGAATAGATTATTTTGTCACCGTCAAGCGGGTAGAGAGGTAATGTGTTGAATATCGCCACCCAGACCAGCAGCGAGGATGTCCAGTACTCTGACCAATACAGATGGTAGGGTAGGTCTTTGGGAAGAAAACTTAGATTTGGCGCATAATAGTTGAAAGGGTATATGCCGAGAAGTGCCCTTTTGGGGTCCTGTGGATGAGGTTTGGTCAAGACACTAATGTTACCTCTCTCAGTTTTAAGCGAAAGTGCCTTTCCAGGCTGAATCTCACTCATCATTTTTCCAAGTTCATCGGCATTACGCACGGGTTGATCATTGACAGCGTATATTACGTCCCATTTCTTCATTCCTGCTTCTGATGCCCCACCATTGTCGATCACCCCAGACACTAGGATCCCTGAGGGGCCTTGATATAGCGGACTGATAGACATCGTGAAATTCACAATCAGAAGTGAAACAACAAGCCACGCCGCAATGTTGGTTGAAGAGCCAGCAGAGAAGACCCTCAGTTTCGTTAAGAGAGAAGCTCGTTCGACTTGCTCCTCGTCCAGCTCGACAAAGCCGCCTGGAACTATGAAGGCAAGAAACAATCCGGCAGACTTGATTGGAACAGCATCAGTAAGGCTTGCGATGGCATGAGCAAACTCGTGAGTCAGGAGAACTACTGCTAGGGCTAATATTACGTAAGGCAAAGTCTCAAGACTTACCGTAATCCCTGGAAGAAGAAGGACCATACTCGCGGCTTGGGGAGTTCTGTAAGCTAGATCCACCAAGTTTTGGGTTAGAAAGTAAATTATGAAGAACATTTGACCGAAGGCGAGGACTATGCCAAGGTTCCATATCATTCTCCAGATTCTTTCCCTCTTTGCAGAAATGAACCCCAACCTCTGGTTCAGGTACGATGTCTTGAGCATCAAGAAGAAAGGCGCAACAATGATTCCTTTCTTCTCCCAATCAAGCATCCTTGATAGTACATAGAGCAGAGCCCAGGCAGCAACGTAGATCAGAACTGCGAAGACCGTATCAATCAACATAGACCCTCCGAATTCAAATCTTCGACTCTACTCCAGAATGATGAATTACCTACTTTGACTAGTGATTGTCAGCATCCTGCTTCACTAATCCTCTATTAAGGTTGTGTAGTCGAGACATCAGGTCTGGCCTATGCTACAGAGATTGCTGCTCAGAGCTTTACGAGTCTCGATGTTTACCATACCTTAGCAGGGCAGCAAGGCCGCCCAGTGACTCAAGCTTCCTTCCACCCTCATGCCCCGTACTTATTACGACCACTCTTCCTCCTTTAGCGTCAACCATTCTGAGAGCTTCCTCTAGCTTTTGCCTTTCCGTTGCTTCAACACCTCTCAGAGTCTCATCACAGACGAGAACTACCTCAACAGCACCTGAGGTTGAATCCTCCCATACCTCATCGATTCCATAAGAGACATCGCCCGTCGAGGCGCCAAGCCTGGCGAGAAGCTCTTCGACAAGGGCAAGTTCATTCATGCTTCTAGCATCACGTAGGACTTTGCCGATCACGCCAACTCTGATAGCCTCATAGACTCCTGCAGAACCACCGCTGCTCACGCTCTTGACTGCTGCAACGTCCTTAGCCAGGTCTGGAGAGTTGTTCTTCAGATATCTGGCAAAATTCTCCTTCGCGAACCCTGGCCCCACCACTACAATCCGACCTCTGGAGCTTTCCATTACTCTTCCAATGGCATCTGAGATCTCTGAGAAATACTTGATAATCGCTTGCTCACGCTTCTCAGCCTCACGTTTACCTGGCAACTTCGATTTTATTTCGATCTTCATTTCAACTCCAGAGATCCTCGAGACCCCTATCGTACATTCATCGTTATCGAGAGCAACTATTATCACAGGGATCTCGGTTGCAGAAGCTTTCTTTAGGCTATCAATCTCATGCTGTGCCCAGCTCTCTTTGATTATCTTCACTGCGCCACTTTCTGAGAGACTAATTGTATGATGAGCCCCCAAAATGCACAAGTCTTCAGGAGCATCAACCACAACGCCATGGATCCTCAGTCTCACCAGATCCTTATCATAGTAGACCTTCTCAACCTTTAGACCAAGCGTCGCGGGTACACGCTTGCTTGAGGGTCTGCCAACCCCTTCAGTCTTCACTTCACGTGTGGTTCTGGAAAAAACAACGTCATTTCTCTTGATGACATTGTAAAGCATCCAGAGATCGTCAAGATTGTCAACAATCACCTGAACAGTCTCATGCTTTCGGTCTTCCAATGTAATCCTCAAGGGTGCATCAAATCCTACTAAGCGTCTCCAAGTCTCAGACTATGCATCGTGCATCGCCTTTTATACCTAGACCATTCTGTATGAAAGCTGATTTGCAGTGACCCACAATGAGTGGTGTTGAGGAAGACAAGATTACAGAGGCAATGGAGCAGTTGCGGATAAGTTATACGATGAGACAGTGGCGTGTCTGCTCCCTCATCTGTGAGTCTTTGGCCGATCAGTTCAAACACATTGCTAAAAGGGAAGACTAGTTCTCTGAGAATATCGGCGCGCGCTGGCGCTGAGGTAATACTGTCATAGCATTTTCATTTTGTCATAGAAGTCTATGAGTATCTTCGTTCTCTCTGACATCTCATTCAAGGTGATTATTTTCATACCTTGATCGAATCTGTCGAAAAGGACTATCTGTTCCCTCACAAGAGGATCGATCACTCTGGCGATAGTGGATGGTGAGAGATCTAGCATGTTTGCTAGTAGTGATTGATTGAATATCTTGCCTCGATTCTCCAGCATGTGCTCCAGGAGCTTCACAGTAGCTTTGGACTGAAAAATGCTTGAAAGCTTTACCAAAATCAAATCCCCGCAATCTGACTAGAAAGTCACTCTTGTGCCAACCTTCTTGCCCTCAACTGCACGCCGAATATTCTCAGGATCAGTCGCATTCAGAATGACTGTCGAAATCTTCGACCGCCCAATTGTCTTGACCGCTGCCGGATCTAATAGTTTGTAGCCTCCCGCAGAGCTTCCCTGCTTGACAACTAATTCCAAGAGCTCATTCACTGAGATCGCATCGAGCTTCTTGGCATCTTTGTTTAACTTGGGATCACTGTTGTAGACTCCATCAACATCCGTAGCGTTGATCAGAATCTCGCTCCCAGTCGCCTCTGATGCAATGGCAGCGACAGCATTTGTTGACTGACCTGGCTGAAGACCACCCATGACGACGATCTTGCCCGTTTGGAGAAAACTTCTGAGCTCTTTCATGTTCTCCGGGACCTCTGGGTAGGCATCATCACCAAGCGCAGCGATCAACAGAAGAGCGTTAATTCTGGTGAAGCGGATTCCAATGTCGTCACAGTACGATTCATCACTGCCAAGTTTCCTTGAAGCATCGATGTACATTCGAGAATTGATCCCGCCACCAGTCACAACCATCAGTCTATGACCCCTTTTTCGGAGTGACTTGAGAACGGTGGAAACCCCCTGAATTCGGTCAATGTTAAGCCCAGATGGGAAGAGATAACCTCCAAGCTTTATTACGACTCTCATCTTTCTTTACCAGACAATTGAAGAACGTGAACTAGAATTATTTAAGACAGACATATTGCCTAGAAAATGACCATTGCTAATTCTCAGAAGCCTGTAGCGCCGTCTCAACGACTTTTTCTTGTATTTGACTCTGATATCATGAGAATACCAAGCAACCCTGGCAAAACAAGGATAGAAGCAGCTCTCAATATCATCGGTATCGGAAGCATCAATGTCAAAACACCAGCTAAACCTGCACCGACAGCCATAGCTATGTCTGAAGTCAACCATATCAATGTCGAGACCAAGCCCGTGTCAACTGCTGAAACATTGTCGCTGTAGAGCGCAGCTGAAGGAGCGGTTCTTGCACCCCAAGCCAGACCATAGAGACCCAGCAAGATCATCAAGAGGTAGGCGTTACTTACATAGGAGATGCTAAAGAGAGCTAAACAGGCCACTCCATAAGAGAAAATTAGGGGAGCCCGACGTCCCACCCTGTCCGATACCGTTCCTGCTGGAATTCTTGACAAAGCATTAGGGATCCCTCTGGCAGCAAAGAGCAGACCAATTTGGAAGCTCTTGAGAGCCAAGTCCTCGTGAGCGTAGATCGGAAACATAGAATCGAAAGCTCCCAGAGCAATAAAGAAGGTAACACTCGAGGCAGACAGAACCAAGATATTCCTCTGAAGTAGCACCCTTTTCAGAGCGACGAGCATTGAGTCTGAGTTGCTGCCAGACACCTCAAGTGCCAGAACAGGTCCTCTAAGTAGTGATAAACGACCAAACGCAAGAAGAACACCTAAGCCCGAAGCGGACAAAGCCAACGCAAAAAGAAAAACCAGTGAGAATTCGTAGTAGAAAGTCAGAAGGCTAGTCAAGCACGGCCCAACGATCATGGCTGCGCCTATAGAAGCATAGAACCGCCCCATGACCGCACCTTTCTTCCCGAGGGGCGAGGAATCCAGCGCGATAGCGATAGCGCTCGGCCCAAACGAGGATACCGCGAGACCATAAATTATCATTACCGGATAGAGCCAGACAACTGAAGGGGTCAAGTAGAGAAAGCAATAGGCTGCCAACTGAAGTGCCAAGGCCAAGAGTGCTACAGGCCACCTTCCAATCCTGTTCGATATCGCGCTGAAAGGCAGCCGTGCAATTATGCTCGTGGCAGGCAATACTGCAATTATCGCACCGAGTTCAAGTTTTGACGCGCCTAAAGAAGTGATGTAGAGTGGAAGGACCGGGGTCATCATATTGTAGCCTGTGAAGAATACGAATGTCAAGAAGGCAATGAGGAAGAGTTCTCTCGGTAGGATTGTTCCCTCAGTGGGGATTTCACGAGAGTTGTTCTGTCTTAACGTTTTTTTGACACCTTATTGACGATTCCTCAAGCCATTTGGGAGCTGGCTCCCGCGTATTTGGACTAGCGTGCGACTTGCGATAACTCTCTTACTGCGATTCGTGAGCCTTCAACCGTAATTAGTCTTAAGCTCATGCAGGCTTGGATTATCGCAGAAATCTGGTTCCCACGATTTTTGCTTCTGCTTGCTGATCTTGTCTATCTAGGTCCCTGTTTTTCGCCACACATCGGGCAGTACCTGGCGGAGGATTGAACCTCAGCTCCGCAGGCAATGCAAAACCTCTTTTCGATCGATCCTCCAGCATGGGGAGGATGTGTCTGTCTTCTTTGCGGTTCTTCCAGCTTTCCATTCTTGTAGAGGTAGGCAACTGGGACACCCATGTAACAGCTCGGTGCAGGGCCCCTCTCCATCAATGCATCCATTTCTTCTGAAGACCATTCTCTCCCAACTGCGATCTCGTATCCATACCCATCCTTCAGATCTCTTGAAGGCTTAATCTCTACCTCGACATCCTCTCCAGGATTTACCAGATTGAACCCAAGAATTTCCCAGTCGCAAGGTAACTTTTCTCTGTCCTTGCTGAAGACAAGGAAGCCAAATCTCTTCTCTTTGGGTTCAGGGTATACTTCTGACACTTCGACGTCTTTCACCCTCGCCGGTCTATCATGGTTGTTGACCGCCCTTACTAGTATCGAGGCATGCTTGAACTCCGCAGACTCGAGATCAAATCCGGCCCTACGCTTGATCCTTCCAGGTCTTCTCCGGCTAGCTTTGGAATAGCCATATCCCCACTGAAGGCCCTCACCGAAGCCTCTGCCATCGGTCAAGCCTACAATCACCAAGTGCTTATTCATCACACATTGTGAATTAAGGTATTCCAACTATTCTTCCATATCGTTGTCTGCATTCTTCACACAGCCTTGCCAGTCAATGTCATGTGTGCTTCCGCATATCCTGCATCTCTGTACCATGTGAGGGCTCCTGTGATTTCTGCTCCTGAGCGCGCGCTAGCTCTATGTTCCTTATTTCGAGGCTGTTGAACTTCAATTACTGGATAAAACCCGAATCCCCTTCCGGCTTCCTCTCTCATTTGCTGAGGCAAGGCTTTTTGATACGCAACTGATTCTATGCGCGCTAATCAATTAGTCAGGCTACGTAGCCTGCGTGCTTGGTTGGAGGCAGGATTCTTTTCAGGTTTCCGTCTGGACTTTTGATGAAGACTCGGTCCTGTGTTCCGTCAGGCGCCT
>JAPKYM010000026.1 GCA_026394315.1 Candidatus Bathyarchaeota archaeon
CATCTCTTCAATTGAGCTACTCGGAGATTGGTTTGGCAGTAAGCGTGGGTTCGATACTTGCGGGTTTTCTGCAACTGATGATGAGTATCTTGAGCCGCTATGTTCCAAGGAGGATTATCTTGGGATTTGGGAATTTACTCTACGCCGCAGCAGAGTACGGTACCGGGCTCTCTCGAAACTTCATTCAGCTGTTCTCCGCAAATCTGCTTGGTGGAGTCGGTCAGGCTGTCCAGCATCCCATAGGCGTTTCAATAGTCTCAGATAAGTATCGTCAGGGTTCTGTTGGTGGCGCGCTCGGCTTATTCTATGGTGTTGCATACATTGGAAACATAGTAGGGCCCATAGTTTTGGCGGCTCTGGCAACAGCATTTGGTTGGCGTTCCTCACTGTACTTGTTTGCTCTTGCTCCTGCGCTCATCGGCGTCTATCTCATGATGCATTTGAGAGGCGAATGGTCTGCTGGGAAGACTTTCAAACAAGTCTCGCTTCGCAAAGACTTGTCATCAGCGATTCACGTCAAGAGTGCTGTGGCAGTCATATTGTCTCAATCACTGTTTGCGGGAGGAACAGGTATGGGAGCACTGGTTATCTACACACCCCTCTTCCTCGCTAATCAGATTCATTTGTCAACTCTAGATGTGGGCGCCTTCTTCTCGATAATGATGCTCGGAGGCGTCATCGGACCACTGCTCATCGGCAGATACTCGGATAAGGTGGGCCATTTGAATGGCGCTATTGTCTGCACAGTTGCAGCGGCCTTACTCGTTTACCTGCTGCCACTTCATGCGGTGAGTAGTTCATCAATGGTCCTGCACCTTTTCCTTCTTGGGATCTCAGGGTTCCCAGCTACGAGTCTCCTGCAAGCACACCTGTCCAAAGTTGCTGCACCCTCAGAGAGAGATATTCTCTTGGGGCTTTTCTTCACGATAGGTTACGGGTTGAGCTCCGTTTGGTCAGCGGTAATGGGTATCGTGATACAAACGTACGGATCCTTCAAACCTGCGTACGAGCTTATGGCGACGTTGGCCCTATCTGGCACACTGCCTCTTGTCTATGCTAGACTTCGATGGCGCGGCGTGCAATACTGAGCCTGAGCATAGACTCAAAGAAAGAAGACAACGGGAAAGAAAGTTTGAGGACGGGGTAGCGCGCGCGAACATCTGGGCATCCTAAAATTGAGTAGATGCTGTTGATATTAGAGATGGGATCAAACGCTTCATCCCTGCATGTTCTGGTGGGCTCCTTGTGTAACTGTCATTGAACTATGGTTTCGGGCTGGTGTGTGAATATATGGAGATTCTCCAATTCCTGGAACCTTCAGGAACAATTGAACTGAACGTTCGGATGGTGTGGGTGAGAGCTTTGTCCAGGTTCCCGCGTTCCTCCCCCAGAAGTTTTCGAGAAGACGTAACTTTTAACGTGCCCTTGCAGAAACGTTTGGGACTTATCGAGTATACTTCTACCATCTCTACAGCGGATCGGCGACCTCTACCTTCCTTCGTCCACATCTCAAGATCCCATTCGATATTTTCTACGCGCTGTCTACCGGCATCTGTTATACGGTATTTCCCGCCTACTTTCCGAACAATCGGGGGAATGGAATTCTTGAGGTGTTCTGCCAGCGTCCTTGAGGATACGGAAGCCTTCTCTTGGAGTTCATTGAAGCCCATGGGTGAATCTGCTGAAGCCAGCTCGCTTAAAATTTGATATTCAGCCTTCAGCTGCTTCTGCCTATTCGGTAGCCTTCTCACATCTCAACCTTCCTTTGTTTCTTGCGACTTTTATCGACGAGTAAAGTATATGAAGCGTCTAGTTAGGATCATTCATTCAGGAGAGACCTCAGACTTGACTGAACAAAACCAGGCCCCGTAGGGATCAGCCTTATCGATTGGGAGCGGAGGCTCGGATCTGCCGGCTTGGATTGGCTGGTGGGGAATGCAAAATCCCTCCACACAGCCGTCGGCTTTCGGCTTCGTCAGATTGCCATCGATATCTGGTGTTTAGGCAGAGTTCTGAAAAGAGAAAAGGAAATCGTCGGGCGCGGGAATTGGATGGACCACTGCAGGCGCTGCCACCAATAGATCTCTCTCGATTCAATCGAGCGCTACATGAGGGTCAGTCAGATCCCAATAGATCAACTGCCAGCCATAATGGATAAAACGCCGCGTCAGGCTTATCTGATGTTGGGCCTGGTCAAGAAGAAACCGTCTCTTCCCACACATATAGCAAAACAGAACAGAGGCAAAGAGAATTCGTCACATATGCGGAATTCCGCGGAGGACTCCTGGAAACGTGCTCTAATCTCATGCCCGTACTGCGATGAGACAATCGACTTCGAAAGTAAAGGAGAATGCTTGATTGCGAGACGTGCGTAAACCGTGGGCCTTCAACGCAGGCTGACAGGGCACGTTTGACAAGAACCGTAGAATGGCCGGCGGAATCTAGGTCCGAGGAACTGCAACGCATAATCGAGCGCACGCCTAATGTGGTGGACCGGGATAGCTTCAAACTGTCGTTTAAAACTGTCAACTAAGCAGATTTTCAGCTAAGAAGGAGCATGAAGAGAGCTAAGAGCCAGCCGAAATTCAGGGCAATTCGTTTGTTTGAGATGATTGAACGGGTCGGATTCGCAGCATTATTGTTGCTCAAAATGGGCTCAAGATTTGGGGAGAAGCATTAAATTTCCGACCGCCTAATTAACCAATGACCGATTATGTCGAAAGTCTTAACGTTCACAGTCGCCTTGAGAAGGGAGGAGGGCGGCGGATATTCGGCGAGGTGCGTTGAGTTGCCTGCAGCTATAAGTCAGGGTGAGACCGAGGAAGAAGCTCTAAGGAACATTAGGGAAGCTATAGAATTAGTCTTAGAAGAACTCGAAGCCCGCGCCCAAGCCCGGAAACCCGACAAGCTGGAACTGATAACTGTCACAGTCTAGGCTCCCCATCCTGTCTTGGCGAGACGTTCTGAGAGCCCTCCAGAAAGTTGGCTTCAGGCCTGTCAGGCAACGTGGAAGTCATATTCTTTTAAGCGACAACGGAAACATCGTCGCTGTTCCACGCCATGATGAGATCAAACCCGGTACATTGTTAAGCATAATCGACCAAGCAAAGCTTACCAGAGAGGAGTTTCTCAAACTTTTGAAATAGCGTCAACCAAAAAGAATGAAATGGAAAGAGAATGTGGGACAAGAGATTCGACCTTTCGACTAGAGACGAGTTGCATTCAGTTATCCTATGTTCTACAAGAAACGACCGCTTGAAATCCTACAGAACCGCTCCCACAAGTCATCCAGCACAGCTTGATTACACTCCATCATATCAAATAAGGTGAAAAACGCCGACCGACCGACAATTTGGTGGACCAGGCGGGTTTTAAACCGATTAGGGTCTAAATCCTGCTCTTTTTTCGTGGAAAAACTCATTCCAGACTCATTTCTTCTGGATAGTACGGTTTTGTGGCTTAAATTCTTTCTCACTGGTGCAACTCAAAAGGTAATGGAGTTCATATCTCGGCGGCCGCACCACTTCTCAGGGGATATGGATAACTGGCTTTTTGTTGGTGACGTGGAAGTGGGTTTTTTCACGTGGAAGTCATGGACGTGGAACCCTGGCTGTCGGTTCCACGTGGAAATCCTGTTTACTGTTAAGCGCGCCAGCCTCTTGCAATATTCTTGGGCTTAACATGAAGATGTATACGTGTTTTTGATCATAAGATCGATGAGCTTTACACCCACTCATGCCGTTT
>JAPKYM010000170.1 GCA_026394315.1 Candidatus Bathyarchaeota archaeon
AGCAGGTGACTTCGTTCTGGGGGAGTAAGACGATAATAAACGTTCTGCTTCAGGGGATCATAGGGGGAAATCCATGGAGCTAAGATGGCTATTAAGAACATTACCAACGAGATGCATGCGCCGATTATTGACGTTTTATTCCTGAAAAAGGTCCTCAGTATTTTGCCTCGCATGCTAGGCTGTTTCATTGCAACCATTCCAATTTCTTAAGGGTTTATTTATATCTTACCCTTGGGTCGATTAGGCCATACATCAAATCAGTTATGAGATTTATAAGGACTACAAAGCTCGTGAAGGTTATCATCACAGCTTGCAAGGTTGTATAATCACGCTGTTTCAATGCCCCGATCATCATCTTACCCAAACCGGGACGGGAGAAGACGATCTCAACCATGACCGAACCACCGATAAGCACAATGGCATAGATCCCGATAAGGGCGGTAATGGGAAGTAATGCGTTTCGCAACAAATGGATGTAGATCACTTTTCGCTCTGTGAGTCCCTTCGCCCTTGCTGTCCTTACGTAGTCCTCGTTGAGGATGTTTAGCACAGAGGAACGCGTCATTCGTGTAACGTAAGCCGTCATAATCAACCCCAAGGTAAGTCCCGGGAGAAAGAGGTGGTAGAAATTTTTTGTGAGGTTACTGAAATCTCCGGCGCCTACAACCGGGAAGATAGGTATTTTAATTGCAAATGCGAGCATCAACAGTATCCCTAAGTAGAAGGTCGGAAAAGATAGGCCACCAAGGGACAAAATTCTCCCTATGTAATCAGCAAGGGTGTTACGCTTCAGAGCGGTGTACACTCCTGTAGGTATTCCAAACACCGCCCCAAAGATAATTCCCACCAGGGTGAGCTCCAACGTGTATGGAAGGCTACGTATCAGATCCTTAGAGATGGGTCTGCCATTCACCATTGATCTACCAAAATCCCCCTGGAGCAGATCTTTCAAGGTGTGAAGATATTGAATCCAGATCGGCTTGTTGAGGCCCATTTCCTTACGCAGAGCCTCTACTGCTTCCTTGGAAGCGTAGTCGCCGAGCCTCACCTCGGCTGGGTCTCCAGGCGCAATTCGTATGAGTACAAAGGTAATCGTCAACACGATGAAAAGAGTTGGTATTGCGATCAGGGCTCGCCTGATGGTGTAAGCAATCATCAACTATTCCTTCTGGTTCACTAAACATAGGAGGCATGGGCTTGCGACAGCAAACCTATGCCTCCCCCTTTAAAAAACTTTCTACTTAGTTGTCCTGGTCAACTCGTTGATCTGCGGGGAGAGGATCAGAGTGGACTTCAAGTCATATCCCCAATCCACATAGTCCTGTCTCGCAAAGGTGAATCTCTTGATAAAGACAGGATAGGCGATGCACCAGTCGAGGAGCTTGAACTGTATTTCTTTCCAATGTGCTAACTGTTCTTTAGCATCCAGCATGTCGCGGGCGGACTCGATAAGGGAATCTACATTATCCACTTTTCCGTCCCCGTCAGCATCTACTGCCCCGACATGCGAGAAGTTGGTAATGGGTTTCTTGCCAGTGACAACGATTGAACTTGAATGGCCGAAGTGCGTAAGACGCACATCAGCAGTTGGCCTCCAGCAGTTATAGAGTACAATGGTGTTCATATCTTTCCGGATGTTGCTGTGGTATGTGGCATGATCAACCACATTGAGCTTGACATTAATCCCGGACTCCCTGAGCTGCGCCACGACATTCTGCATTGGCACCTGATATTCTCCTCGCTCCGTCAAGGAAATTTCTGTAGTGAAACCTTTCGGAAAACCAGCCTCTGTTAAAAGCTTCTTCACCTTCTTACGATCGGGTGCATAGAGGTAGTCTTTCTTGTCTTTTTTGCCACGTTGAACGAGTTCATCACGGGTGATCCATCCCGGTTGAGGGTTCGGAATCTCAGAGTATACTGCCTCGGCAATGGCTTTGCCAATGGCAGTTGCTACTTCATCACGCGAGAGAGCATATGCTATTGCGCGTCGAACCCTGATGTCGTCAAACGGCTTCTTGGTCATATTGAAGTGGAGTACCCCTGACTCACCAGGGCCAAAGACATTCACCTTAACCCCTGGCAACGCCTGCATTTCCTCCACCCAGGGCTGCGAAGGCGGGCCTTCAATCACGTCGAGCTCCTTGTTCTGCAGTCCAAACTTCCGGCTGCTCAGGTCCGACATGAAGAAAACCTCTACTCCGGCCAGCTTCGGCACGCCACGGTAGAATTTTTCGTGCCGCACAGTGACGATCTTCTCTTTAGGGAGATATTTGTTGAAAATGAATGGGTCCGTTCCCACGGGATGCGTCCTAAAGCCTTCTCCTAGCTCTTCCGCTGGCTTCTTGGGTATGATGAGGCCACCCGCATAATCAGCCACTTTGGGAAGGAACAATAGCTCCGATATCGGTTTCTGCAAAGTGAACCGCACCGTATACTTGTCGACCGGCTCGAAAGTCATTCCTGCGTACTCAGCAGCCCATGCTGACCGCTTTGGGTCTGCGGCTGATTTGAACGAATAGACCACATCCTCTGAGGTCAACTCGTACCCGGGATTGTCCTTCCAGGGATGGACTATCACTCCTCGCCGGAGATGGAAAGTCCAGGTCAGCCCGTCCTTGGAAACCTCCCACCTCTCGGCCAAGTCAGGCTCAAACTTGCCAATATCACCAGTCTTGTAACGGACAAGACCAGTGAAGAGCAAATGTACGACTCCCCTGTCCTGGGTAGTATGGGCAAAGTGTGGATGGAGATCCAAAATATCTCCCGCATCAAATGAAATTCGTAGAACTTCGCTACTCGCACCTAAAGCCCGAGGCGCCCCAATGTAAAAGAACAGGGCAAAAGCAAGTACTGTTATAAATGCCATTTTTATCGCTTTCATCATTATCCCTCCTTCTTAGCCAACAAGACCCGTTGAGCAAAGCCTACCCACAAAGCTAGATCTCTCGTTTATCACCTCCCTTCCGGTCATACCCGCAAAACATATCTCGAACTAAATCTCCTCTTTGTCACCTCCTTTCGGTAATACCCATCTCTAAGACAAGAATCTATTTTTTTTATAACAATCTACTCAAAAACTGATAAAAATGCAAGAATTAAGTTTGATGATCTCGTAAAAAGTCTAAAAACTGTCACTCCTGCGGAAGCAGGAGTCCAGAAC
>JAPKYM010000227.1 GCA_026394315.1 Candidatus Bathyarchaeota archaeon
TACGGGACCGCACCCCGAAAACGGTACATAGGCATCCTTACCCGTATGAGAAGACCGCATGAATGTCCAAGATGCCAGGTAAAAGCCACCAGGCGTGTGAGCGTCGGAATATGGCAGTGCAGGAGATGTGGAAACCAATTCACGGGTGGAGCCTACATGCCATTCACAAAGGTCGGGGAAGCAGCAAAGAGATCAGCTGCAGCAGCCGCCTTCTCAGTTGCCGCTGTTGCGGGCTCAGGTGCCGCAGCCGACTTGGAAGCAGCTGATAAGGAAGCTGGCAAACCGAAGAGAAAGCCCCGCCGAAAGAAGACCATGAAGGAGGCTCCGAAGGAAGAGGCTACGTGATAACTGTAACCACTGGAAGAAATCCTTCTCAAAGTACCCGGCGCCTATCTAAAGAAATCGCCGGATACATACCGGAAACACGTAGACTCCTACGAGGCAAGCTTAGTCTAGGTCAGCTAGCGGAAAAGATCGCCTCAGAAGGCCTCAACCGCATGATTTTGATATATAGAGGCTTTGGGGGGCCAAGTCAACTTGAACTGATTAGACTCGACAATTTCGAATTCAAGAGAACCCCTCCAACAATACTCTTGAAGAATGTTGAGTTTAAACCGGCAGGAAAAAGACGTAGAACCAAAGTTGAATGCGTAACTGCGGACTCAAAAGGGAGCCTGCGTCTTGCCAGAGTGCTTTCCAATTTTCTTGAACTGCCTCTAGCCGAATACGAAAATGCCGACTTCGAATACTCACTCCATCTATCGGAGAAAGGAAAGAATTTCACGATCTCTCCAGTCCACCTTCGAACAAAGGAGGCAATGGGTTTCATCATATCAACTAAGAAGTTGAGTTGGTGAATCTGGATGCGCCGCATGAGCAAGCGCGTAGAGGTTGAGGTTGTAATCCCCTTTGGAAACCATTCGAGTCTAAAGGCTATAACGAAAGCATTGAATACAAATGAGGTGGACCCTCCAACCCACAAGAGTCAGTTGAGAATCACGGCTCGTCAGAAGTCGCTCATCCTACATGTCCAAGCAGATGAACTTCCATCTTTAAGAGCTGTCCTTAACTCCAATCTAAGATCGGTGCTGGCTTGGAAGAGAATTGTCGAGGCACTCGAGTGAACACTGCCACAAGCGAATTGAGGATAAATACCGACTCACGTGAACGATCGAAGTCACATCCTTTTCGACGTAAATTTTCATTCTGAAGGTAACGGCTTGCATACGGCGATTACGCGATCCAATTGCAGAGACGTCCAAAGTAAAGATCATCAAACTCAGTTTCAAGCAACTTTCGCATCACAACGAACATTCTATATATTACATGAGCGTAACATTCGAGTGCTACTGTTCTCTGACTTGAATGACACTCAGGTCGGGGGTGAACAATTGCCAAAGGCAAAGGCTAAGAAAAAAGCTAAGAAGAAATGATGAGACAAGACTCAGGTGTGCCCAGCACAACGTGACATTGATAGAAAATATCACCATGTCAGTTAGGTTCATATCTAAGTAACCATCAGCTTACTGGGCATACCAACTTTGTCGAGATGTCACAATTGGAAGCAGAACCAGAGATACCGCCAGATGTTAGAGAGCAACTTGTAAGACTTCAGCAACTGCAGCAGACCCTTCAGGCAGTTCTCTCTCAAAAGCAGCAACTTGAACTGGAGAAGACAGAGACTCAAAAAGCCCT
This sequence comes from Candidatus Bathyarchaeota archaeon, assembly GCA_026394315.1. Lineage (GTDB taxonomy): Archaea > Thermoproteota > Bathyarchaeia > 40CM-2-53-6 > RBG-13-38-9 > JAPKYM01. The sequence goes on from JAPKYM010000227.1 coordinate 1,696, forward strand.
CGCGGAACTGGATAAGGTGACCGATGATACGCCAGTCTACAAAAGCTTGGGAAGCATACTGATGAAGTCTGATCGGCAGAAACTGCTGGTCGAGCTTAAAGAGAAAAGTGAACTCACTAACACGCGAGTTACAGTTCTAGGAAAACAGGAAGAAAGAACAAGGAGTCGACTCAAAGAACTTCAGCAGAAGCTTCAGGAGAGGCTCGGGGCGCCTTCAGAATCCAAGTGATTCAGAAGAATGGGCAGATCGGAAGGCGCACGCTTCAAGCTGAAGAGAAAGCCTTCAGAAGAAGAACTAGAGCAGACATGTGAAGCAGCCGAGAGTGCTGCACGAAGAGCTCTTTTTGCAGAGTTCGATCCAAAACAGATCTCAGACTTTGAGATAGCGATCGAGACGGTCGGAGACAGGCCCCTGTACCTTAGTGTTGAAATCTCCGTGTTCTCAAATTTCCCTCCAGACCGGCTCAAAGATCTCGTTGATAAAGCATGCGACGAAGCATTCAGAGCAGCTGAGAAGAAGGCCAAGGAACTCAACTATGCGTGACTTCTCCAGAATCCAACCGATCATTAGAAAGCTCAAATCAATCATAATTCTCACTCATCGAAACAGCGATCTAGACGCCATTTGCTCAGCATCAGCTCTAAGAAGCCTTCTACTGAAGATGAATCCTAACCTCTCCGTAGCAATAGGAACGCCGGAAGGTGTAAACAAGGTCTGCGAGAAGATACTCAGCAACTTCGAAGTGCGATATGATCCAAATCCCACCATGGAGGGAATCGACATGGTGTTCACAGTAGACACAAACAATTTCCAGCAATTAGGTACACTCGCGTCAACCCTAGAAAACCTTAAGGCGCCTATCATAATGGTCGATCACCACTACCCCCACCCATCAATGAAACGTTTCACTAAGATCGGGTTCTGTGACGATAAATCCACATCAACATGCGAGATAGTCTGCCAATTCTATAAGCGGATGCGAATCAAGCTGAGAAAACGAGATGCAGAGCTACTACTCGTGGGAATTCTATTTGAGACTCGGCATCTCAGACTGGCCACCTCGAGAACTCTGCTAACAGTTGTGGATCTTATCAAACAAGGAGTCAAAGTAGAAGATCTCTATCCAATCCTGGAGTTCCCTATGGATGATTCTGAAAGAATGGCCCGGCTAAGGTCTGCACAGAGAGCCAGAATTCTTCGCAGCAACGGATCAGTCATAGTGACCTCGGAAGTTGGATCACATCAAGCATCCGCTGCACGAGCCCTCATAACGCTGGGAGCTGACTTGGCCGCAGTAGGTAGCGAAGACGGAAATCAGTTGAAACTTAGTCTCAGATCAACAAGAGAATTCTATCGTAAGCACAGAATCCACCTGGGAAGGGACCTGGCAAAACCATTAGGCGACTTTCTTAACGGAACCGGTGGCGGGCATTCCCTAGCCGCCGGAGTCAACGGTTCCGGAAAGCTTGAAGATGCCCTGAGAAAGCTTACGAACATGATCAAGGATCAAATAGAAAGACCTCAGTTGTCACAGAAATCCTCTTGAATTGAAAGCCTCTGAACTAATAGGATCTCTCCCTGAATCTCGCAATCTCAATCTGGAGTGTTACCGGAATTGGAAATAGTCAGTGCGCGCAATTTGACCTTCACCTACGCAGGTTCAAGGAGACCCGCAATAGAAGGTGTCAATTTCTCGGTCAGACAAGGCGAGTTCGTCGTCCTCACAGGTCCAAGTGGCTGCGGCAAAACAACTCTGGCGCGGTGCTTGAATGCTCTCATACCGAGCTTCTATCAAGGAGAGTTGTCCGGAAGCTTATCGGTTCTGAACAAGGATATATCAAACTCAAGTACAAGCGAACTCTCCAGAAAAGTGGGATTTGTTTTTCAAAACCCCGAGAATCAATTGTTCTCACTTTCAGTTGAACGGGATGTGGCCTTCGGTCCAGAGAACTTGGGGCTTCCGAGAGAGGAAACGAAAAGGCGAGTCGACTGGGCCATGAGACTAACCGGAATAGACGGACTTCGAGAAGCCGCCCCATATGAACTCTCAGGTGGACAACAACAGCGAGCTGCTATAGCCTCTGTCTTGGCGATGAGACCCGAGATAATGGTTCTAGATGAGCCAACCTCATTTCTCGACCCTCTCTCAGCATCTCAGATTCTGGAAGCCATAGCGAATCTGCGACAAGAAATCGGCATAACAATAGTCCTCATTGAGCACCGGCTTGACTTGGCATCGAAATATGCCAACAGAATACTGATCATGGATAAAGGGCGGATTATCCTTGAGGGCCCGCCCTCAGAAGTCTATAGTGAAGAAGTAAGACTCATGGGAAAACCACTCTTGTTAAACACTTCAACGGCCTGCTCAAACCGACGAAAGGTGAAGTTACTATTGATGGTGTATCTACGAAGAAGACTACGGTAGCCAATCTCTCAAGAAAGGTCGGACTTGTCTTCCAGAATCCTGATCATCAGTTGTTCTCCGAAACGGTGTTCCAAGAGGTAGCTTTCTCGATGAAAAACTTCGGCTATTCCGAAGAGGTCATAAAGAAAAGGGTTGATTTCATTCTTGAAACACTTGATCTGAGTTCGTACGCCGATTCGTCACCATTCATGTTGAGCGGGGGAGAGCGTAAGAGAGTCGCCTTGGCTTCTGTCCTCGTCTCTGACCCAAAGCACATAGTTCTGGATGAACCAACAATAGGACAGGATTTCCAGCAGAAAGACAAACTCAGGAACTTCATTATTCAGATGAATGCTCAGGGAAGAACCGTCGTCATTGTAACGCACGATGTGGAATTCGTAGTTGACTGCAAACCGAGAGTGATACTTGTCTCAGGAGGACATATCATAGCAGACGGCACGTATTACGAAGTCCTTTCGGACACTGCGCTCATACAGAAAGCCTCACTTACTTCACCGCAAATCGCGATGCTTATGCTGTCATTGAAGGACCTCGGCTTCAACCCCAAGATTCTGGACATCTACCAAGCTAAGGCGGATCTCGAACAGAGGTTGAGTAATGTTGTCTATAAGGATGTTTGAAGGCTTCAAATTCAAACAGCGCAAGACACCGATTCATAGACTAGATCCTAGACCAAAATTCATGATTGCTCTAACGATCTTCGCACTCTCCCTGATCTTCGCGAATGTGATGGTTTTTCTGCTTCTGTTTCTGGCTCAGCTTCCTTTGGTCTGCATTTCAAGGTCTGTTAGAAGATGGCTTGGATCCATCAAGGGAGGCGCAATTCTCGCTGCAATGATCTTCGTGATGAATTTCCTTACAGGATCAACCCTAGTATTCTCTGCGACAATGACTCTGAGATTTCTTGTGCTAGTATCAGCCTTTTCTCTATTCTTCATGACGACTTCCCCCGACGATCTAGGCTTAGCTCTGGAGAAAGCAAGGGTTCCCTACACGTTGAGTTTCACCTTCACAATGGCGGTCAGATTGGTTCCAACTATAGCACTTGAAGCTCAGACGATAATTGATGCCCAGAGATCTAGAGGACTGGAAATGGAGCGAGGGAACTTAATCCAGAGAATAAGAAACTACATCCCAATACTGATTCCGTTGATAGTATCGGCCATAAGACGGAGTACAGAATTAGCCGAGGCGCTCGAATCCAGAGCCTTCGGTGTCACAAAGGATCGTGAGTCACTGGTTGAGCTTAGGATGAAGTTGTCAGATTACGCGACCGTAATAATCGCATTAGCAGTACTGGCTATTGGAATATATGTGCAGCTTTTAATTACACTACCTAGCCTTGACACTGGAATAAAAATGCCGGCTCTCTGGAAATTCTGAGGGTCTAATGGGTGGTCCCTGAATTACGCGTCAGTGATCCCTCCCATCGCACACTGCTGGACTTGAATGGGCGAGTCTTAAAAGAATAATCGTGATTGGAATCGGGAGTGAAATAGAGTTAGATCCTAAGATTCAAATCCTCAACTTCCAGAATATTCTCGAAAGAGGGAATTTGAAGTCACTGGCTCATAGTACGGTGGTGATGTTTTGGGTAGCTTTGATACCTCAAGCTTTGCAGATAAGATTCTGGCCGCTTCTAGCCTTGCTTCTGAGGGTTTAGAAGGCGAAGTTGAATTTGCATTAACAGACGAAGCGCTGAACAGTTCCTCAACGAGGGAGAACATAAGCAAATATGCTGAAGAACACTCACGTGAAGGATTTGCTTTCGATGGGTGCGTCAGCATTAGAGCTGTAAGGCCCTCGCGCAGAGTAACCCTTGTGACTGGGGCGCCAGTCAGACCAATTGAAGAAAGAGTCAGAGACCTCCTGATTCTTCTTTCAGAAATGGGTCGCCTTGAAGATTTGGTGCAGTACGTTCTTGTCCATGCAACCCCAAGAGAACCAAAGATGTTCTACACGCAGTCTGAAGAATCTAAAGACATGGATCCTGCGATCCGAGAGCGGCTGCGGCAACTCGAATCCAAATGGGCTGAGATGCCTGAACTGGGAAGACAATTGCTAACCGTCACATTCCTGATTGAGAATGATAACTCATATGAGATAGAGGTCGAAAAAGCAGAAGGCCCCTTGAAGGGAAAAGAAAGTCAAGCCAAAGACATAGTGAATTCAATTTTCCAGTCAAGATTGAAACTTGTCAGGAGTTACACAAAATAGCCTCCCTTGAACATGCTGATTCGGCACCGGACAGCTCGCGCGCTAGACCTTTGTCCACTTGCTGCATCTGGCAGTGCTGAGCGATCGCTTAATGAGGTATTGCCGAACAAAGTTCTTTGGGGCAAGCCGACAGGGCGTAAGAAAATGGTTAGAGTCATTGTGGATGAGCGGGAGAGATCCCATATTCCCACACACCTCAAGAAGCTTGGACTGACCGTGGATTTCAAGATGCTCGACGAGGGAGACTATCTAGTCCCGGGTTACGCTATCGAGAGAAAGTCCATTCAAGACTTTATCTCCTCACTTTATTCAGGAAGGCTCTTCAATCAAGCATACAGAATGAGACAAGTTCATCGCTTTTCCATCTTGGCCGTTGAAGGTGACTTCTTCTCGGCTCTTGGAAAGATCAAGAATCCCAGGGTCTTTTGGGGAGCTTTAGTCTCTCTGAGCTTTGAATATGATTTGAGAGTATTCTTTACAAGAAGTTCTGAGGACACCGCAGAACTCATAGGCATTCTTGCCAAGCATCCACCAGAACTGCGATCTCATCCCCCAATCATAGTTAGAAAGCCAAAGTCAAGCAGACTCAGAGAGACTCAGATCGCCCTGATCGAAGGGCTTCCAGGAGTAGGGGCTCGTCTTGCAGTCCAGCTTCTGAAACGCCTGGGGACGCCACGAAGTATCTTTCTGGCCACAGAAGCTGAGCTCAGCGCCAGAGGCGGCTTGGGCAGAGCCAAGGCCGCTAAGATAGCGTCACTTCTTGAAGCCCAATACGAGGAGCCGGATAAGAAAGCCGCCCAACTGAAGCTCTCTGAGGTCAGACCGCAACCATAAAAAGAGCAATGTGGAGTCTTAGATCGAGGTCACCTAAGAAATGACGCTCAAAACCTTCACTGAAGCCTACCATCAAATCATCAAGGGGGTTGAGAGAACCCTTTCTAGGACATCCCAAAGCCAAGTTGAAGGCATGATCAACATGATGCTTTGGGCAAAGTACAAACGCATACTTATCATAGGTGTCGGTCGAAGCGGGCTCATAGGAAGAGCGTTTGCAATGAGACTGATGCACCTTGACTTCGACGTCTACGTCATGGGTGAGACAATAACGCCGGCGATTGGCAAGGGCGACCTAATAATTGCAATATCAGGTTCAGGAACAACAAAACTTGCTGTGACAGCAGCCGAGATCGGAAAGGAAGTCGGAGCCAAGATAATAGCCGTAACCTCCCACCCTGATTCAGACCTGGGAAAGATATCTGACCACGTTGTTCAGATAAGAGGTCGAACCATGATTGCCAAGGAGAGAGATTACTTCCTACGTCAGCTGACGGGAGTACACGAGCCTCTAGCGCCACTTGGGACGATATTTGAATTGAGTGCGATGGTCTTCTTTGACAGCCTGATTGCAGAGTTGATCCAGAGACTGGGGAAGAGTGAAGGCGAGCTAAAGAAGAAACACGCAACAATAGAATAAGACTAGAGGCATCGTCGAACTAGCTTCAGGGCTTTTCAACAAGTTCAGCAGTATTGATCTCTAGGCACCCGCTTTCTCCGTTCCACACCCTAGTGCTCTCTCCAATTATGATCCTCTTCTTGAACAAAGGGCCGTCAGTCACAAATGTCTCATATTCCCCTCCCTCACCTAAGGGGTTAAGGCCGTACTTTGACACGAGGCGACCTAGCTCTTCAGCAGCTTCTCTGTCAAGTCTTCTTCCGAGCCAACTCTGATCCAGACCCAAAGCAGCAACAGCTACGAAGACTATGTTAAGTCCCGAATCGACCTGATCATAAAGGAGTGATAGGTGATTTCTCCCCCACAGGGGTGTGAAGCACTTCAATCCAAGACCTTCAGCAGTCTCCTCAATTCTTCTCTTTTGGTAATCGCTAGCGAGTGCGCCTGCAGCGATGGCTTCAATGTTGAAAAGTCTCTTGACATCCTTTAGATGTTTTCTAAGCTCGTCTTTTTCTTCTTCACCTTGTGCCTCTATTCTGTAGGTTGCTATCGGAAGCTCCATGGCCTCAGCTTGGAGCTTGGTCCACTGGATACACGGGTGATGGAAGAGCCATGATTCATTAGTCGGGGGGATAAGCGTCATGAGCAGCTCAATATCCATGTTCTCTTCTCTGGCTTTCATGACTGTGTAACAGCTGTCTTTTCCACCGCTGAAGAGGACTGCTACTCGCATATCTGATCAACGATATTTGGTGAGACACTCATCATGGTCTGGCTTTTCTTTCAAACTGAGCTTCATATCTCTCTCTTACTCTATCTATTGTGTCGATCTCGCTGGCTGATTTGTCTTCTCTTATTCGTGTTATCCTTGCAAATCTTAGTGCGTAGCCAGAACTGTAGTAGGGGCTTTTCTGCACCTCATCATATGTGACTTCAACAACTATCGCCGGTCTGACTTTGACTGTGGTCGCATTCTCGCTTGTCTTAAGGCTCTGGAGCAAGGTGGTCATCCGTTCGAATTCGACGTCTGTAAGTCCCTTGAAGGTCTTTCCAACTTCCAGAGAATCTCTCTGCGTTTACGTTCCTTACCGCAAGATGATAGTTGCTGAGCCATCGGTGTCTTCTGCCAGAGCCCCAATCTGCAGCTACGATAACGGAGTCCAATGTCTCTGTCCGCTTTATCTTCAGCCATTCCTTTCCTCTTGCCCCTAGAGTATATCTTCCTTCAAGAGCTTTGGCGACGAGCCCTTCGGGACCTTCCTGAAGGGATTTCTCAAAGAAGATCTTGGCTTGTTCAACGCTCGCAGTTACCGGTCTGGGGGCGAGCAATTCCGGCGGGCAGACTTCTTCCAGAAGCTTTCGCCTATCATCCTGAGGGAGATCGATCACTGACCTTCCGTCGAGGTAAAGAAGATCGAAGAGATAGAGCCTTACGGGGATCCTCTCGATCGTCTCTCTGACATCAGATGTTCTTCTGAATCTGTGCATCAGCTTTTGGAAAGGCTTTGGCCTTCCAGATTGATCTACTGCGACCACTTCACCTTCAAGAATTGCAGTTGAAGTTCTTACATTGATACGGATGAGTTCTGCGATTTCGGGAAGGCTGAGGGTTATCTTGGAGAGTCTTCGGCTGCATATCTAGACGTCTTGGCCTTGTTTGTGTATCTGTACCCTAGTACCATCAAGCTTGTAATCGAGAGCGGTTGTCCCATGGTGTAAACTGAATATGCTTGCGAAGTCTGAAGCGGTATCCGGCAGCATCGGTTTTATTGGATCAAAAAGCTTCAATTCTATCTTGTTAAGGCCTTCCTCATGTTCAGTGAGTGCCTTGGTGGCAGTCTCACCCAGATCTCCTGTTAGTGCATAACTTCTCTTGACAAGTTCCAGTTTCACATTTGCGGCTAATGATGTGGCCTCTAGAATCAATCCTTCCGCTAGGCCAATCCTCAGTTCAGTCAAGATTATTCGTATTATATATTCAGCATCGGTCTCGCTGGCTTGGCTGATTAACGTTGATAGAGCTGCTTCTTTCTTTGATCGCGAACCCCTTCCAGCAATGGATGCAATTCTCTGAAGTTGATTGAAGAGGCTGGTTATTGTCAGGGGTGACTTCTGCAGTGGCAACTGCTTACTTTCGCTGAAAAGTCTTAGAAGGGTCTTACCGCTTATTTCCAGAACTTGGTCTTCCTTTTCAGGGAAAACTGAGCCCGTCATCAATAGGACTGTGGGTGAGATTTCGGAAGGAGAGAGAGTCTTTTCAGAAAAGAGCTGAGAGTCTGGACTTTATCGTTTCTGCTTGTTGTCGCTCTGAGCTCTTCCAAGAGTTCTACCAGCTCTAGAAATGATCTTGGCGTATTACCTCATGAAGATCGTTATGAATAAAGACCAAATCCGAAAGATTTAGGCGCAATCTGCCTAATCCGGAATATATTGGCATTATCGCTCACGTCGATCACGGAAAGACTACAATGTCTGATTCTCTGTTAGCCTCGTCTGGGTTGCTCTCTCCATCACTCGCCGGAAGTGCCTTGGCTCTTGACTACATGGAGGAAGAGCAGAAAAGGCAAATGACCATCAAAGCTGCAAACGTCAGCCTATTACACGAGAAGGAAGATGTCCCCTACGTTATCAATCTGATCGATACTCCAGGTCACGTTGACTTTTCGGGGCGAGTCACAAGATCTCTGAGAGCTATCGACGGTGCTGTTGTGGTTGTAGATGCTGTTGAAGAGGTCATGGTTCAGACCGAGACTGTGACGCGGCAGGCCCTTGAGGAACGGGTAAGACCTGTTCTCTACATCAACAAGATCGATCGGCTCATCAAAGAGTTAAGGTTGACCCCAGAACAGATTGAGGAAAGGATCACAAGAATCATCAGAGACTTTAATCAATTAATCGAGATGTATGCTGAGCCCGAGTTCAAGAATGTTTGGAAGATCAGTTTTGCAACGAACACTGTAGCGATGGGTTCAGCAAAGGATCGCTGGGGTTTTACCGCAGTCATAGCTGAGAAGAAGGGTGTCAGGTTCTCTGATGTTGTAGCGGCCTATGAGCAGAACAAGATTGAAGAGCTCAGGGAGAAATCCCCGCTCAATGAAGCCATTCTGAATATGGCTGTCGATTCTATGCCAGCACCGCATGTGGCTCAGAAATACAGAGTGCAGAAAGTCTGGAAAGGAGACATAACCAGCGAAATAGGGCAAGCAATGATGAATTGTGATGATAATGGCCCCGCAGTAATGGCGGTCTCAAACATTGTTGTCGACCCACAAGCGGGAGTCGTCGCGACAGGCCGGCTTTTCTCAGGAACACTGAAAGAAGGGACAAGGGTCTACCTAGTCGGAGCCAAGTCTGAAGCCAGAATCCAGCAGGTCTGCATTTACATGGGTCCCTACAGGGAAGTCGTTGGGCAACTCACAGCTGGAAACATTCCCGCCCTCCTAGGACTCGAAGCCGCACGAGCTGGCGAGACAATCTCATCAACAAAGGGTACCTCGCCCTTCGAGGCTGTGAAGTACGTCACCGAGCCCGTCGTCACACTTGCGGTCGAACCGAAGTACAGCAGGGATCTCCCGAAGCTTGTCGATACCCTAAGGAAACTCTCTATAGAAGATCCTAACCTTGTCACCACAATCAACGAGGAGACCGGCGAGTACCTGATTGCAGGTATGGGTACACTGCATCTTGAGATTGCCACGACATTGATTACGAAGACCGGCCTGGAGATCACAACCTCAAAACCCATAGTAATCCACAGAGAGAGCATCAGAAAGGCTGCCGGGCCCTTCGAAGGCAAATCACCTAACAAACACAGCAAGATATTCATCGAGATTGAACCTATGGGCGAAGACGTTGTGGATATGATAAAGACTGGCAAAATCGGAGAATACATGGACAAAGCGGCGCTGGCCAAGATTCTAAGGGAGAAAGGATGGGTTCCAGAAGAAGCCAAAGGTGTCTGGGCCATTGATGAGACCTGCAACGTACTCACCGAGGCCACCAAAGGTGCCCAGTTCCTTCAAGATGTCAAAGACATGGTTGTCTCAGGTTACCGCTGGGCAATAAAGGAAGGCCCCTTGGCATACGAACAGATAAGAGGGGTCAAAGCCAAGATAACGGACATTCAACTTCACGAAGATCCCGTACATAGAGGCCCCGCACAGATAATGCCCATGACCCGAA
>JAPKYM010000346.1 GCA_026394315.1 Candidatus Bathyarchaeota archaeon
GGTGGTGCTGGAACAGACGAATAGCGGAATGCCAGAGCATACTTGAAACAATTAATGGCAAGAAAAGTTCGAAGCGACTCAGCAAACTCTATAGGATAAAGCAACGGAGGTTCCGACAGGCCATCAACACCATGATAAGGAGCATGGTGAGAGACCTCTACGAACTTGGCGTCTCAAAGATCATTATTGGAGACCTGACAGGCATCAGAGAGAACCATGATAATGGAAAGAAGAGCAACGCTATGATCCATAACTTCTGGAGCTTCAAATACATCATTCAAAGACTAAAGTGTACAGCACAAGAATATGGCATAAGAGTGAAAGAAGTCAGCGAATACAAGACCTCCAGCAGATGCATAAGATGTGGCTCAGAAAACATTGAGAGAGAAGGAAGACTCTTCAAATGCTTAGAATGTGGATTAGAAGCAAACAGAGATGCTATTGGCGTCTTGAACATGGCAAACCTTCAGTATGAAGGAACAGCTATCAGGGTGATGACACACCCTAAACTTTTAAAATGGGATGGAATGAAGTGGCAGCCTAAAAGGGCGATGACCCACCGACCAATGAACACTCCAGAAGCTAGAATCCCACGGCTTTAGCCGTGGGAGTGTCAAACGAGCTCATCAATCACCGACGGACTCGTAGTCTTCCCACAGTCACTTCTGTGAGTATTCCCCAGCAATCCAAGGGATGCCAATCAAGATTGCATATGTAAGCCATATTGAAACATATGCGAAGTAATCCGATGACCTGAACAGTACAACGTATATCAAAATGTCCAAGAGAATATTCAGCAGGAAAGCCGTCACACCAAATTTCAATCCTTCGGTCGGTCTATCACCAGCCAAGTCCAGATAGCTTTTAGCCATGAAATATGACAATATGAGGTAGAGTACTATGAGAGGTACACTTATCGCAGGATACTTGGAAACGTAAGGGATTGATGGCACACCGTTTAGGGTTGGCATCATAAAGACGATCATTCCCCAAACGAAACCGATAATCCAGAGCAGTGTACCATACCACAGTGCGGTTTTGACTCTGTAGGGCTTGAATGGCATCGCCGAACATCCACAACGCCTAGTACCGCACAATATGTGAAAAGCCTTTCCCAGTATGCACTAACGTCTTGATCTGTCAGGCCGCGTTAATGTCTGGTCAAGATATCTGTCAAGGCCCTCGAGGTTGCGGGAATCAGCCTTGCATGCAAGATTAGACACCCTCATTCCGACTCGTCGCATCTTCTTTCCGGGATTATCTTCGAGAAAGCCCTCAAGCAGCGATCTAGATGTTTCCAACAATAGACTTACGTCATCCGTCGGTTTGATGGTTTTGCCTCTAGTATGCAGCTTAAGATCAGTGTCTATGGTAATTATTGAGGCTGTTCGGAAAACTACCTGCTTTTTCTCTATTCTGTCCTTCATGTCAGTAGAGAGTTCTCGGAGCTTCTCGAGGATTGTCTCGAGATCGCTTGTATCTTCCTTCAATGTTGCTATGCGTGATATTTGTTGGATTTCTCTCGGTTCAACGGGGGTATCATCTATACCTTGTGCCTTCTCCTGAAGCATTTTGGCCCTGTTCTTTCCGAATTTCCCTACAAGGATAAGCAGATCGAATGTAGCGAGTCCATCTGCTGTTTTGATTCCCAGTTCATTTAGGACTTCGACGGTTTTGTCGCCGACTCCGTGAAGGTCGGAGACAGGCAACTCTCTCAAGAAGTCATTTACCTGACTCTCCTTCACGATCGTAAGACCATCGGGCTTCTTTCGCTCCGAGGCCATTTTAGCTAACAATCTATTAGGGCCAATGCCAATAGAACAGGTAAGACCTTCCTCCGCCCTTATTCTTCTCTTGATCTCCTCCGCGATTCTCTGGGCATTATCCCAGTCGCCCGAGGATCTTCCCGTTATGTCAAGATAGGCCTCGTCAATACTGACCTGCTGAATTATGTCCGTCTCCTCTTCTAGGATCTCCATGATTCTTTCGGAGACGGCGTGATAGTAATCCATGTCAACAGGGAGAAACACGACGTCCTTGTCTGTGGCCAGACGCTTGGCAAAAACAATAGGCATACCAGCCTTTATCCCCAGTTCCCTGGCCCTGTAATTGGCAGTGCTTACAGCACCGCTATCCTCAGTACGACCTGAAAAGACACAGACTACGATAGGTTTTCCCTGTATCTGCTTGTTGCGCAGTTCCTCTAGAGAGGCGTAGAAGGAATCCAAGTCCACGTGAAGAACTATTCTCTGCATGGAAGTACAACCACGACGGAGCGCGCAGAGGTAAGTTCACTGTAAAGCGCGCTACTTCTTTTCACGGCTCTTCCTTCACATCATGTCGGCTTGGTTAGGTGATCCGGATCGGTTATTCGGATGATCTCGTTCTCACGCGGGTTGACTCGACACTTCCTATTTCCTTGTCCGGAAATCACGATGATGCTATCTTTGCGGCAAAACTCTTTCCGAATTCGTAGCACTTCTGGATCTCTTCTTTGTTGGGAACCCAGTTGACCGACATTGAAGGTGATGCTATCTCCATTCCCGCCTGTCTAAGGGATTCTTCGATGACTTTTATAGATCCGCCGGCCCACCCGTAGGAACCGAATGCAGCAGAGATCTTCCCCCTCGGTTTCAAGCCTTTGAGATCCTCCAAAAGAGGGGCAAGTGTAGGCAGGATACCATTGTTGATGGTGGATGATCCTACGAGTATGCCTTTTGCCTCAAGAAGATCTCCTATGATGTCTCCGCGATCCGAGGACGGAATTCGGTATACTTTGGCTTCAACGTTCGCACTCGAAATTCCGTCAACTATTGCTCGAGCCATCTTCTCTGTGCTGCCCCACATGGTATCATAAACCACCAGTACCCTTTTCTCGGATTCTCCTTTTGCCCAGCGAAGGTAAGCTTCGACGATCTTCATGGGGGTGCTTCGCCAGATGACACCGTGACTTGGAGCTATCATGCTGATCTTTATTTCCTGTTTCTGCACTTCCTCTATCTTCTTGATCACCAGAGAGCTGAGGGGCCAAAGAATATTTGCATAGTATTTCCCAGCTTCAACCATCAGACTATTCTCGTCAATCTCATCATTGAATCGTTTTGAGGTCGCAATGTGCTGTCCAAACGCGTCATTCGGCATGAGCAGAGCATCTTTCTCTATGTAGGTGAACATGCTGTCAGGCCAGTGAAGCATTGGGGCTTCTATGAACTTGAGCTTCCTCTTGCCAAACTCGATCTCATCACCAGTCTTTACGACTTGAAAGTCCCAATCCCCAAAGTAATGCTTGGAGAGTCCTTGTTTGCATCTAGCTGTTCCAACAACCTTGGCTTTGGGAGCATGCTTCAGCACCTCAGCTATCGAACCAGAATGATCTGTCTCGACATGATTAGCAATTACATAATCGATCTTTTCGGGAGGAACGACCTCTCTTATCCTAGCCATCATCTCTGCTGCAAAGGGAGCATAGACACTGTCAACAAGAGCGATCTTGTCATCAACAATAAGATAGGAGTTGTAGGTCGTTCCACGATGCGTGGAATAAGTGAAGCCATGAAAAGTCCTTACATCCCAGTCCACAGCTCCGACCCAGTATATATCGTCCAAGACTTTCACTGATGACAATCAACACACCATCCATTCGAGAAGAGTTATGCAGCATGTGTTAAAATCATTTTCTTAGAAGGAATTTCACATTTTCTTGCTGATGAAGCAGCTGGTCCACAGCTCGCGCCAGACGAGTGCTGAGTTTGAACTCTAGGCCATTCCAAATCTATTGAGAAAAAGTTCCCTTGCATTTTCTCTTAATATTCGCTTTGCAAGTCTTACTGCTTCCTCAGCTGTAATGTCTCTTTCCTCAACCTTCTTTGTCAGGACTCTGGCTACGTTATCCCTCGCGATTACTGAATGGCCGTATGTGCCCTCAGCAAAGACGTAGTCTCCACCGAAACCGAGTATCTTACTTGCCGGAACAGCTTCAAGCCATTCTGAGAGAGCTTCTCTTGCGGCGTGAGGAGAGATGATGTGAAGCCAAGCCATATCCAGATAGACGTTGGGGAAGGTCTTTGCAAGGGCAGAGGATTCCCCGATGTAAGGGTACCCGCCGTGAAAGAGGTCGAACTTGACATTCTTGTATTCCATGAACAGGTTTGTAAGGTTCAAGGGGTTGGTGTTTGATAGGAAGTTCTCGTTTCCTTCATGGTATCCTGTATGGATCTGAACTGGAATAGAGTTGTCTCCTGCAAGCTGAATGAGTCTGTGTGCCATGAAGTCGTGAAGTGGCTTGGCCTCATCAAGAGTCATGCTGGCTGGCACGGTGATTCTTATTCCTTCAGCATCTATTCTGTCAAAGCTGGTTTGAGAAAAGATCTGATTGAAGACCTCCTCGGCATCATGGAAAGTCGTCTTCTCAAATTTTACTGAGCGTCTGTACCCAAGCCAGATCTTGACAGCCGCAATGGTTGCTGCGAGTTCGCGAAATTCCATCTCAAGATTCCTGACCAGATCTGATAGCGTGTGTATGCTTGTGCTCCGTCGATGGGCGATTCCTTCAATGTCACTTCGATCCTGAATCAGCAGGAAATCTTGGAACCTGTGGACCGGGATGAAGAACTCTCTGTCAACATCAAGAAGCTTGGTAACAGGAGGGGTATTCCAGAACGCGTTTGTCTCAGGTTTAGGCAGCGTGTCCTGCAGGGAGATCTCAATTCCCGCTCGCTCCTTGAGAATCCACCTGTAAACTCCTTTCTTGTTCGCCTCCTTCATGCGTTTGCTGATCTGCCGGTATGTGCTCTCATTGATTTCGTCTCCATAGAGGTCCCTGGCTGCAATGTTTACGGACTTTGCGTAGGAGGTGTTCCTTATCCGTTCCCAGAAAGGAGAGAAGGTCTCCCAACGCTCTTCAAGTGATCTTGTGGGGTCGAGGATGGCCTCGTATTCACGATAGCTCAGACCTGAAGTGATGAGGTCTGATGAAGCATACTGGAGAAAGAAGACTGATAGAACGTCCACCTGTCCCCTTACCCTGTTATCCTCTCTCTGCAAATGTTCATGTGTATCGATCAGTTTGATCTCATTGACCGATTTTCTTATCAACTCGATCTTGCTCTCTGTGGACAAGTATATTTCAACCCTTTCTTCGTGCTTGTACATTGGGCAGTTCATTCTTATTCTTTTGCTGATGCACGCGCCCAAGCGGAAAAGCGACCTCCTTTAGGATGAAATTAGGGGCAAAGTGGGGCAAGATTCTGGTAATTCCCTAAATAGCCGGTGATTCATTATTTCTGTTGGAAATATTTGACGGAGATTAGAAATATGACTGATAGAAACAGCGGGTGGATAGCCGTCCTAGTAATCATCTTGATAATCGTCTTTGCAGGCCCGTTCATGTTTATGGGAGGGATGATGGGCCCAGGCATGATGGGTTCTGGTATGATGGGCTGGAATGGGTACGGATATGGCTATGGCATTGTTTTTCTTGGCTTGATAGTGTTTGGAGTTTACTATCTCATAAGCGGAGGCAGACCAACAACCAGCGGCCCAGCAACTCTCGGAAGATCCCTTGAAATCCTGAAGGAAAGGTATGCCAAGGGCGAGATAACTAAAGAAGAGTACGGGCGAATGAAGCAGGAACTCACCAAAGAGGATTAGCTGAATGAATAAAAGAATCCCACTTGGAGTATTCTTCATAATAGTCGGTATCTTAGGCTTAGCCGTCTTCTCAACAATCCAGTTCATACCAACATACACAGGTACAATACCTAAGGCCTTTCAAACAAATCCTCCAGCACTGTCGCCCCTTCAATCGACTCCTCAGATTCCAGCACCATACCCACCCAACACATTAATCCCAAAAAACATCGATGAGGCAACAGAAGTTGCAAAGAGCTACGTTGCGTCCTTAGGATACCCTGACTTAGCTGTCAAAGAGATAATGGAGTTCCAATACAACTACTACTTCATCGCCTACGAGAAGAGTACTGGGATAGGTGCCTTTGAGGGGGTCATCGAGAAAGGGGTCGGCCTCAGCGGGATGGGTGGGATGATGGGAGTAATCCATCCTGAGCAGGGTCCAAGCATGATGTGGAATACCAAGTACGGTGGTATGATGGGAGGCATGATGGGTGGCGGCTGGGGTCAAGGGGGAGGAATAATGGGCCCCGGTATGATGGGCCGAGGATGGAGACACCAACCATACAGCGGAGTGCCCACCGCTAACATGTCAATAACAAAGACAGATGCAAAGCGGCTAGCCCAAGCCTACTTGGACTCACATCTATCAGGCTCATCAACAGAGGAACCCGACACCTTCTACGGCTACTACACAGTACACGTGCTCAGGGACGGTAAGGTATACGGCATGCTGAGTGTCAACGGCTACACAGGCCAGGTATGGTATCACATATGGCACGGCGCCTTCATACAAATGAAAGAACTGACTTAACAGCATACTACACCATCAGAAAGGAGTCAGGACATGCAATGAATAATGTCAATCTGGAACAGATGCAGAAATTTATGGATGCCGTGAAAAAGGAACCCAAGCAAGCACTCAAAGAGAAAAGCGTCACCGGAGAATGGATCTTTCAAGAAGGGAAACCCCAATTCGTCGCAGAGATCCCATTTCAAAAGGGGAAAGTCTCATTAACGTGCGAGATGCCTCCCTTTGCAGGCGGGTGGGGAAGCAGCCCTGACCCTCTACAATACTGTCTCTATGGTTTGGCTGCTTGCTATGCAACAACACTCGTGGCCACTGCAACAAATGAGAATGTCAAATTAGATTCACTAAAGGTCACCGCTGAGAATCGAGTTGACCTAAGAAAGCAGCTAGGTCTATCAAAGGAACCAATAATCCAGAAGGTTGGGCTGAAAGTTCACCTTGAGGCCGATGTCCCAAGGTCGACACTGGAGAGGCTGGTGAAGTTAGCTGAGGAGCGTTGCCCAGGAACAGAATGCGTCACACGAAGCATTCCACTCTCCGCCGAACTGGAATAGCCGAAGGTGAATCTGAATGTGTTTTGCATGCGGATGGGGAGGCACACTCCTAGGATTTGCTGGAGGATACCTGGTGGGAAGAGAGACAACCCCAAGAACAGAACACACACAGACCAACAAAAACTGTCAGAATTGCGGCGCAACCATCGATGCAACATCGAGTTTCTGCCACTATTGCGGCAAGGAACAGCTCAGCCAAGGGCCTATTCAAGACGGCAGCACAGCGATTGAAATCCTGAAAGAACGCTACGCCAAAGGAGAAATCTCAACAGAAGAATTCCAGAGAATGAGGAGAGAGATCTCAGAATAATCAACTTGATGATTCCAGGATTGTTGGAGGTGTCTTGATTGGATAATAAGGCAGAAGGTTGCACGATTTGCAGAAAGGAAGGTCACAGATCCGCAGCCGTCATCGTGAAAACTAGAAAAGGCTTTCGCCAATTGAAGTACTGCATATGCTGCGGAGAAAAGACACAATCGCGCGCGCGTCAGTGTAGCCTGCCTCAAGTTTCTTAAGGCCCGACGGATCAATAAACTCGAAATACTTTGGCCACCCAAGATATCCTAGAGGTTAACTCACTTAACTGGAAGGACACCGTCCTTAAGGCTGAACTGCCAGTTGTAATCGAATTCTATACGCCCACGTGCCCTTTCTGCCGGCAACTGACACCAATATTCCGACGACTATCCCCAGAATACTCCAATAGAATGATCTTCGCCATGGCAGACGCATCACAAAACTCCGAGATCGCTTCAGGATATGGTATTATGGGGGTTCCAACATTGAAGTTCCTCTGCGCCGGCCGAACCATATACGAAATCGTTGGCCTAAGATCAGAAGAAGAACTAAGAACGGAAATCGAAAGAATACTGAGTATTCACAAGAAATGTGTATCACAAAGCTCCACCCTATATGCTTAAGCCAAACATCAAGACATGAACCAGATTTCCGCGCGCGTGCTCGGATTCCTTTTAATGGTTCTTCCTAGCTTTGGCCAGTACAGCGTAGACTAGGGTGACAGAAGAGGCAGCAGGAAGTATTGAGGACATGGCAATCGCGGAGAGGATTCCTTGCGTGCTGGCAATAGCAGCCGTGAGTACAGGCCCCAAAGCAAGCCCCAAGCTACCAGATAGAGTGAATTAGCCAAGAAATGTTCAGATGGGTTTAGTGTCGCCGAAGCTATCAGCGCGCGCTGTGCCAGTTTTGGTCCCTCCAACTAGAATTCTAGTAATGTATCAGCGAGTCGCTTACCTTCAGAAGTGCTGATGTCGATCATAGCAAGTTCACGAAAAAATTGCTCTTGATCTTCTCATGCAGCGTCTTGATCGTCTCAGCCAGTCTGGTGTCTCCTTTTGTGATTGAACTTGATATCTCTTGCTTTACTTTCTCGTCGAGTTCAGAGATATCTTTTGACTTCTCAATG
>JAPKYM010000184.1 GCA_026394315.1 Candidatus Bathyarchaeota archaeon
TATTCTCGTGAAATCAGGCTTAAGACTGCGTACCCAGATGGAGACGAACAGATAACGATAGCAGCAACAGCTGGCGAAGGTATGAGCGCTGGAATATTCATATACAGCGATGAAACCGCTTCGTCCGCAGTGTACACTCAAATCATTTCCAAAATGGAAAAACTCAAGGAAGAGACAAAATCTGGACAAAAGAACAAGTTGGGAAAAGAGTGGACAATTACAGAGCAAGAAGCAGAGAAATATGGTGAGGAATCCACCGGATGGATCATAGCCGCCTCAACCACTGGGGAAGGCTATACGCCAATTGAAAAAACGATGTACGCAGCGTTTAGAATTCAATCCGCCGTCATTCTCTTCTTTATGGGTTGGCATGAGGGGAACTGGCCAAACTCGTATCCAGAAAACGGCAACAGGATTACTGTATTGGATCCCTTCACTCCGTGTGAAGATGCAGGACCAAAAGCACTCAGAAAATGGTTTGATCGGTTATCAATAGCACTTGGGAGCATCCCATCACCTCCTCCAACAGAAGGAGAGCCACCAATGAAAATCTCGATAGCGTGTGATAGGGAAGATAAGCGGTACGAATCTGGTGAGAGAGTCCTGTTAACTGTGAAGATAGAAAAGTTGGTCCAAGGCACATACAACTATGACGACAAGACAAATACGTACAGAGGGGGAAGCTACGAAGTCGTCAAAGAAGTCAGATTTGTGGCAGTCCTTACGTTTCCAAACGGATTAAGTAAGTCAATCGCCTTTGGCGCCGGTGATGCAGGACGCATCAAAACAGGGCCAAACGGGTCATACTCATTTACGCCTTTCGCACCTTATCTGGCAGGATCATATATTATCAAGGTAGGCGTGGACCCGTCAACCTACGATTTTCGACAATATCCAGGAATCACAGACACGATTACATTCACTGCCCCAGAACCAGGAGTCAAGGAACCTACTCAAGAACAATTTACTGGAATCATAGGGCTTTTCAAGAAATTTGGCATTGGTTACAGCGACGAAGAAAGGGGTCTGCTCAGAGGAATGGATTATGGACCAATCGTTCGATGTGCGGGACTGATAACATCATTGTTTGGCAACGAGCACCATGCTGTGGTCTTATACAATTATTGGCAGAAGGAAGATTGGGCTTTCCATGGTGAGAACATAGTTTTGGATCCTTGGCCTCAACAGAGACCCGAAAGTTTCACTCTGACAGATTTCTGCTATTTCTACGCCAAATTATCCCCACCTTATGAGGGAATTTATATGAATGCCTACGGGAACCCGGAATGGAAAGAAGCTGACCCGTTCGAGTGGGCTTTTCCTACAGTAGGCGGGGCGGTATACTGGAATCTAGAGCTAAAAGAATTGGGAATCAAATATACTGTACCTCCGGAAACGGGAACGCCAAAGGGCGAGCCCTTCTATCCGCCTCAGAAGCCTGAACCAGAGACCAAACCTATGCCCCTTCCAGCCTCAATCACGACCCCAAATGGTCGCACGATGTACGAATGCCCAGTCGCTGTCGACATTTCCAATGATAAGGGACAACATGTTGGACTGGTAAATGGAAAACTCGTCGCTGAGATAGAAGGAGGTCAACTATTCGTCAATCAGAAATCAGAAACTGATCTCTTCTGGTACGTAAGTCTACCTGAAGGAAAATACCATGTAAGACTCGTGGGGATTGGAGAAGGCGATTTCCACATATTAACAACTAAAGAAGGCACCCTTCAGTATTACAATGCTTCAACCAAGAAGGATGATATAGCTGTACTTGAACTCGACTCTGAAAAGCGCGGAGAACCATTAACACTACCCAACGGAGAAAAGATAGAGCCCAAGACAATCATTCTGGAAGATGAGGGAACCGGTGATGGTCAAGATGGTTCCAGAACAAGAGATAATATCCTTCTAGGAGGGGCTCTCCTCGCCGTAATTGTCATAGTTTTACTACTTGTTACTAAACGAGACACGATCTCATCATACATACCTGTGCTTGCTAAGAAGGGGGAGGCAAAACCAGCAATATCAGAACCACGGAAACCCGCAGAAAAAACACTGACGTGCCCAGCCTGTGCAACCACAAATCCATTATACAGTAAGTACTGTTTGAAATGTGGCGGACTAATCCAGCATACTGGTTTCTGTGAGGAATGCGGAAGACAGATACCTGAAGGATCAGTCTATTGCGAATACTGCGGTGATAAACAAGGAGTAGCATAGGAATCCCCATAGCGCCAGCAATACTAACGCGCGCTAATTCCGTATATGTTATAGATGTTGACAAGGATGGCAAGAAAGAAAATATAACCTGTGGAAACGCAAACGACCACCGATTAGGCCAAGTAACAATATGGGGATACCAATCGACTGAAACACCACCACCGTATACACCCGTAACATCACCACTGCCGTTAGTTATACTAAGCTTTCAATTCGCAATCATCATTATAGGAATACTAATAGCAATAGTGGTCATCTACTTATTCAGGAAGATGTGTGCGCGGAAAGCTTAAGGTGAGATGAAAATCACATTGTTTGGGAATATCGTTCTAGATGTCATTGGCCCACTAAGTGCTCCGCCGATGATCTACTTTGAGATAGTGGCAGTCATACTCGAAGCCGTAATAATATATTTCCTATTGGTAAAAGAAGCGGTGAAGGCGTTCGTCGCTTCATTCACCGCCAACCTAGTCACAGGACTTCTAAACATTGTCTACCTCATCTTTTTCTGGATAGATGTCTCCACATATCCCAGAAATATCTTGGTAATGGCTGTGCCGCTCCTGATCAACATCCTAGTGGAGGCAGGGATACTGCGATTATTCTACAAGACTATGAGTACGAAGAAGATCCTTAAGGTCTCAGCAATAATGAACATAGCCTCATACGCACTACTGATATTCTTCATATGACCCCTGGTGAATTCATAGTTGGACGCTAGTCTTTTCGCTGGCTTGATCGGACTTGTGGCAGGTCTTGCAGGACTGTACGCCATGTTCTATGCCATGGGTTACTTCCAATACCTCGGAGGAAAACGAAGATCCAACATACTGCCCATAAGTAGTCAGGATCTGATCAACAATATCCTGGGCCTGGATGATCCCGCCAAGCCTTACAATATTGTGAGGGGAAAGGATACGGATCTCGTTGCTGAATGGAAGATCGCAGACGCCCAATGGTACGGTATCTTCAACAAGAGCGGTCTAAACAGTGCTTACACAGCCTTCCTGCAAGTTGATGAATCTAGACATTCGGTAAGATGCTACGAAGAGCTCTATAGAATAACTTGGACAGCTGGTCTCCAAGGCCTAATCCCCAGTATAAACTATCAGAAGAATTTTTTCGGTGGCCGAATCCTCTACAGTAAGCAGTATGCGAAAGGCTATGGATTAAAGCAGTTAGCACCACCAGAGCCCGGAAAAGTCTACGATTATAAATTCGATATCAACGAGATAAGAGGACCCATAATTCTGACTGTGGAGGAGAACGGCTGGGAATGGGTTCCAGTCACTGCCAAAAGACATGTCACCCGAACCGATTGATCTACATACAAATCAATCTAGGGCACTTATGTTTATGCCCAGTTCTTCTGCTTACTTCTGCGTCAATCGTAGAATACGCTTACGAAGTTCTGGGCTATCGTTTTTTGCGAGGGTTGGAGTAGGCTCTGACTAGATTTCACTCAGTAAGATCTCGACAGCCCATTTTGCAGCTTTTCCTACAACATCTGGACATTTATCCGTATGTCCTCCTGCTTTGTTGAATTCTTCACGTTCCTTGGGATCCCAGAAATTATAGGATCTTCCCATGATCTTCGTCTGTACATCTTTGCAGAGGATGCTTCCATATTCTTCTACGAACTTGTCGTGGAGTTTTTTCGAAAGAGTCATGCACTTCTCTCTTTGTCCAAGATTTGGAAATTCTTCACGACCATATTCACGGCTTATCGCTACCACGCCGCCTGAAAGAGCGCCACATGTCCCATTTCCGGAGCGTCCTAATCCTCCAGCTAATCCATCGATCGCTTTGAAGATCTCAGCGTTTCCTTTTCCTAGAACTTCACTAACAGCTGCAAAGACGCATTGAGGGCAGCTACCGTACTCTCGCTCATAATGGAATCCCAAATCGTAGGCACGTTTCATCAGCTTTTCCTTTTCTGCCAATTCCTCCACCAGAGATCTAACGCTGAAGCGCATTTTTACATTGAACTAGCAAGAAAGCCCACCCCTTCAGGGGTGGGATGAAT
>JAPKYM010000113.1 GCA_026394315.1 Candidatus Bathyarchaeota archaeon
AGGTCACAGAAACGAAGAGAAATGTCTAACAGCTCTGAAAGAGCTTGAAGCGAAATGCCAGTTCGTAAAGGTTCTCGGCTCCTATCCAAGAGCACGATAGCCATCGTCGGCGGAACAGGCCGGATGGGTCGGATCCTTGTGAAGATGCTTCAACCAAGCGGAGCCAAGATATCCGTATGCAGCCGTAACCCTGCTAGGGCAAGTATTCTGATTCGCAAATTGGGTGTTCAGGTAAGGAGTCAATATGATGTTGAAGATGCAGACATTGTGGTAGCTTCCATGCCGATCGAGAAGACCGTGAAAGAATGCAAACGGCTATTGAAGAGAATGAAACCTCGCTCATTGTTAGTGGACGTCGCTTCCGTTAAGACAGGAATCGTTGACAGAATACTGCCTCACGTCACAGAAAATGTT
The DNA here is from genome assembly GCA_026394315.1 of Candidatus Bathyarchaeota archaeon. Lineage (GTDB taxonomy): Archaea > Thermoproteota > Bathyarchaeia > 40CM-2-53-6 > RBG-13-38-9 > JAPKYM01. The sequence continues at coordinate 415 of JAPKYM010000113.1, forward strand.
GAGTATCTCAGCCTTCACCCACTCTTCGGTCCCGACACCGACAGTTTCAAGGGTGAAAATATCCTCGCGATAGATTTGCGAGCTGGCGCTCTAGCAGCAACCCCTATTCAACGACTGCCAGAAAGAGTTACAGGAAGACCGTTTCTAGACTTGCAAGAAGAAATGGAGAACAGAAGATGACTTTTGCAGCAATGTTTGCGCTCAGTAGGATGAGGCTGAGCGATGCCTAGACATGCAACTGCAAACTCTGCAACCTGTCTCTTGGGTTTCCGCATCTTCTTCATTTTCTTTCGAAAATCGTCAGCTACTGTTCTACGGCAACCGAATTCTGAAGAATGCCCACCCCATCTATCTTGATTTCAACAGTGTCCCCATGTTTGAGAAATATTGGTGGGTTGCGTTTGAATCCCACTCCGCCCGGAGTTCCACTCATGATCACTGTTCCAGGTAGAAGCGTCATGCACCGTGACAGAAATGAAATTAGACTCTCAACGGAGAAGATCATGTTCTTCGTCGATGAGTCTTGAAGTACTCGTCCGTTGACTCTTGTAGATATCTTTACGTCTGAAGGATCCAGCTCCGTTTCTATCCATGGACCTAAAGGACAGAACGTATCGAAAGACTTTGCTCTAGCCCATTGCTCATCTCTGCGAAGTTGACAATCTCTCGCGGTCAGATCATTACCACACGTGTATCCTAGAACATAGTTAGAAGCCTCGCGCTCCGGGACATTCTTCGCTTTTCTTCCGATTATCACGGCCAATTCTCCCTCATAGTCAACCTCGTCTGGAGCCATATTTGGCAACATGATAGTCCCTCTATGACCTATGATGCTCGTATTGGCCTTCAAGAACAGGATCGGCTCCTTTGGCGTTGGTCCTTGCCACTCATCTGCATGTGAGTAATAATTTAGCCCCAAAGCCAAGATGTTGGGAGGAAATACCACCGGAAGGTATTCCCGGATCTCGGATAACGAGACCACTTCGTCCTTTTTGATTGGATCTCTGAATATTTCACCCTCGCATACCGTTACGTTCCCGCCCTCTAAGATTCCATAGGCGTGGCGTTTTTCGTAGGATGCGTGAAATGAACATACTTCAAGTTTGATCCACGTCTGAGAGCTTTTGGCTGCATTGAATAACCTCAAATAAATATGTAGCTTCCCATGTAGGGAAGTGATTGCTTTGACCACGAAGAGTGAATTGGCTCAGAGATTAGTGAAACTCGGAGAGAACAGTCCTGACTTCAGGATCACATCTTCGACGGATTCTGATCTGCTTCTGGAACAGAAGATAGTTGACACCAAATTCTACGGAGTTGCAAGTGAGGAGAAACTGCAGAAGGCATATCAAGCTAAGATGTGGATTGACGATGAGAAGAAAGAAGTGAAGTATCAGGAGATCTTGGCTGATAGAAGCAGTGTCATGGGTGTCCTTCCAACTCCGCAACTACAGTTCGAGAAGAGCATATGGAAAGGAAAGGTTCTTTTCAAGAAAGAGAAAGGCGTGGGATTCGGATTCAAGAAACCTCTGGACCCCG
>JAPKYM010000285.1 GCA_026394315.1 Candidatus Bathyarchaeota archaeon
CTTCTGCCATTCTTGATACCTTCAATATACATGGCGATTACTTTGGTCTCTGGATCATCTCGCAGGTATTCGAGAGCGTCGGCATCGTCCACATCGCACTTGTTACCCAGACCGATAACTCTGCTGATTCCGAAATGCTCCTTGGATAGTATCCACTTGAAGGTTATCGATGCGAAGTTTCCTGTCTGAGAAATATAGGCTGCCGGACCTTTTCTAAGCTCAACTCCTGCTTGGAAAGTTGTTGAGAAGTGACTTGGAGTACTTATTATTCCCGTAGTGTTAGGTCCGATTATCCTCATTGCAGACTTGTTGGCGACGTCCAAGATCTGCTGTTGCATGCTCGCGCCTTTCTCATTGACTTCGCCGAACCCTCCAGCGACGATCACGGCATGCTTGATTCCTTTTTCAGCAAAGTCATCAATCACGCCTACAGCTGCTTGCGCCGGGACAAGCACTAGGCCTACATCTACTGGTCCGGGGATGTCCTTGACATTGGGGTATGCCTTTAGCCCCAAGACCTCGTTGACCTTAGGATTGACTGGGTAGATCTTTCCTTGGTATCCGATCTTTAGAAGATTCTCAATGGCTATGTAGCCGAGTTTTCCAGGCGTGCTAGAGGCGCCGACTACTGCAACGCTCTTAGGGGTGAAGAATGTATCCAAGCTAGTCTTCATTACGGTCACGCTTTCTGCAATGCTAGACATTATGCCATATGAGGATTTCGCTTTTGTCACATCATATTCCTGGAGCGTTCCGCAGTTCTTGCAGAACTTCACGCGCGCTAAATCAAAAGAACGAGCCAATTCCTCTCGGCATACGTTTATATAACGTGCCGCTTACTATCGCATACAGTATACTCTGATTATACTTCGGTATTATCATCTGTATAACTAGCTGCAAGAAGGAGTGAGAAGTATGGGTTTTGAGAGACGCAGATCTTTCGGTCCTAGGACTATGCACAAGATAAAGTGCTCTGACTGCGGAAAAGACGCAGAAGTACCTTTTGAACCGAAAGACGGAAGACCAGTCTACTGCAGAGAATGCTTCCCTAAGCATAGGACATATTAGTCTTAGTACTTAGTCTTAGTACTAGTGCCTAGACGATTTTTTTATTATCACTCTTTTTTTGTGCGCGCTCGGCGCAAACAGCAAGTCTTAATAGACGTTATCTTGGAATCACGGCTTTAGGTGGTTGATTTGGTCAAACTGATAGACCTCTCACAAGAAATCTACCAAGGAATGCCTGTGTATCCAGGTCACCTCAAGACAATTCTCTGGTACCATAACACACACGACGAGACTGCGCCCTCCTTCCCAAAGGAATACTCATTCCACTCATATGCAAGCATGGGGATGTTGATGAGCGACCATGGCCCAACACACGTCGACTCGATCTTCCACATAAGACCTGATGGAGAGACAATTGACAGGCTACCCCTCGAGATGTTCTACACAGAGGCTGTCTGCCTCGACCTCTCTCATGTTCCGGCAGACAAATTCGTCACTTTGAAAGATATCAAGGACGCTCTCGCCAAACACAAACTTACGATAAAGAAGGGTGATACGGTTCTGATCTACACCGGTCACTACAACAAGAAGTACGGAACCGACGACTGGCTCTTCAACTACACCGGCCTCGACATGGAGGCGGCAAAATGGCTTGGGGACCAAGGAGTCGTAAATATCGGCGCTGACGCTCCCAGCATAGACAGCAGCCAAGCCATGAAGACGAAATTCTATCCTGGCCACATAGTCTGCAGAGACAAACGCATACTGAACACCGAGAACCTTGCGAATCTTGACAAAGTAGCCGGTAAACGGTTCATCTATGCCGGGCTCCCGTTGAAAATAAGGGGCGGCACAGGCTCGCCAATAAGGGCCATTGCTATACTGAATGAATAAGGAACCGTTAAAGGCGCGTTCTTCCGTATCGAGATATGAGCGCACTCCTAGTCTCGGCGTGCGCTGAACCTTTCTTTTCTCTACAGGCAGCGTGCGCGCTATCGAGCATCTATTCAGATGCGCCGTGTTCGCTATTCAGTGCGAACCGACAAGATAGCTTACCTGCGCATTCTGAAGAGGGGTCTTTCCACTTATCCACCTAATCTTCATGATTATGACTTCGGGTAGCTGGTCGGATAGAACATTGACCTTAGCCTCACCGTTTACCAACTGAAGCTGTTTTACTTTGGAGGAGTCTGTGAAGCGCAGGCGACTCTCATGGTTTATTGAGAACTCGACAGAGTCATCTCTTGATGTATCGATCTTCCCTTCGTCAGTTACAGCTCCAACAACTATTGTATTTTCGGTGGACTTCTTTATTCCAGGCAAGAACAGGACCAGTCTCTTTGCTTCTGGCTTCTTTTCTTTGCTCTCAGGTTGATCTTCTAGTTTATTTTTGGTGTCAGTTCGGGCCTCTGCCATCTTATGAATCCCTCCAATGATTTGCTAGGCTGGTACTCTATCCATGATTTAAGAGTTCTGCATTTTCCAAACAACTCAGAATAGAGATCAGATGTCTTGGGGGAATCGCCACCTTCGCACTTCTCAGAAGAACACATGGAGAGAGCATTCGACGCAAAGTGATAATTGGATTTGCAGCCTTGACTTGGATAGGTTTCTTCGCCATTCTGGCCTACGTTGGCATCAGCAACATGTTTGTGTGGGTTGGAAGTCATCTGAAGGTTTACTATTGGGCGGGGTTGCCGAGCTATGGCACGATGCTCATCCCGTGCACTCGGGCACTCCCTGAGGTGATGCTGGGGTTAGCCATGTTTGGAGAAGTCAAGTCAGTGGGAGCGCTAGTCAATCTACCTTCAAACGTTCAAACGGGCATATTCGTCATCGTCCCATTCATGATCACAGCCCTTGTATTTGGAAGAGGATTCTGTGGGTGGATATGTTACTTTGGAGGGACAGTTGAGGCCTGCAGGACCGGAAAAAAGCCTAGGTGGGTTTTGTCCAGCCTCATGAAGAGTCCCATGGATCAGAAAGGAAATCCTATTCCCCTTGACGGGCTAAGGGAAGACGTTAAAGACGTTAAATATGGGATCGCCGTGGCTCTTCTTCTGATAGTATTCAGCATATCGGCACCCCTTGTCTGTACGTTCTGCTATGTATGGCTCATGCAGTACATTTGGTTGGGTGCTGCAGTCATTCTGATATTCGTACTCTTTGTTTTAGTATTGCCTTACATGACAAAGAAGCGATGGTGGTGCCTCATATGTCCGGCAAGTGCACTGATTAACTGCATTGAGGGAATAACTCCCTTCCGTGTCAAGATAGACAAAGAAAGGTGCATTAAATGTCATGCATGTATTAGAGAATGCCCTATGTATGCCATAACGAAGGAGTCAATTGAAGCATCTGGGAAGCCTAATATCGACTGTATTAAGTGCGGGAAATGCATCGAGGTATGTCCTGTCGAATGCATAGATCTCAATATCCGCGGTACGAAACTGCAAGGCCGATCCTGGTTCATTCCTCTGGCAATAGGTACGGCGGCTTCTTGGTACGTCTGGTTTGTCGTTATGGCGATGCAAATTATTCCAAGTTTGATTCACTAGTATTCAGAGATTGGCTCATAGGACTGACATGACTTGGGTTCCAAGAAGATGGAGAGATGGAGAAAGGTTGAGATAGCACAATCCATCTTTGCTCTTCTAATTGTGTCACTCCTCGTGTCAACTTCTTTCTATTACATTTGGGCTTCGATAACCCCGCCTGAAAGTTCGGTGAAAGCAATCAAGCTAAGGGTTGCCTCAGGTGCTCCTCCTGGCTCAAAGGTTACGATGGTAGTTCCGATCAGAATATGGGCAGTTGACGACGACAATCGTGTGGACAAGAGTCGGACTGATGTCGTCGAGGTCGAGATGTCGCCTTCCCGAATATTACGCCTGAGAGAGACACAAGTATCTCTGGTAGAAGGTGAAGCTACTGTTGAAGCATATGCTGTGGCGTCAGGTCAAGAGAACCTCTTGATAACGGTGGTCTGGGTTAAAGGTGAGTCATACCTCAAGCCCGGGACCTTCCTACTAGCTTATCCTCCGCTTGCATCTCCAGGAATATGATGTGAAAAAGCGTACGCTAGTACTTTTGCTGCTAAAGTCAAAACACAGAAAAGAAAAAAGAAAGAGGGGAGCCGTTCAAGCTCCTGCTTGTTTAAGCAGGCTCTTGACGACTGATATCTTGTACTTGTTTTCACTCAGAGGTGTTGCCTTGTCTACGGCAGCTTTCATCTCATCAGGCGTTCCGGTTGGAATTATTGGAGCGACTCCTCCAAGTGCTACAGTGGTTCCCTTGCTGGTTGTTGCCAAGGCGACGCTTGCAGTAGCGAAGTCTATCGCGCTTCTTGTTCTGCTCTTCAGGAATACCCCTTTGCTGGGGACTTCAGGCACTACTATGTCTGTTACGATCTCGTCGGGCTTAAGTACAGTTCCTAGGACTATGAAGAAGTCCTTAATCGGGACTGTCTTGGATCCTTCGCCACCTTCGATCTTTATGCTTGCGTTGAGCGCTGCTAATGCTACCGATACGTCTCCGGGCACGGTGGCGTTGCAGACTTTCTGTTCCATTATTGCGTGGAATGCGTTGCGTCCTGGTGGAGCGAAGCAGACTGGGCCTCCTTTTCTGTAGCAGTTCCATTCTGGCCATCGGTAGTACCAGCACCATACGTTCTGGCACAGGTTTCCTCCGACTGTTGCTTGTGTTCTTAGGTTTGGTGCGGGACCTTTCTTTGCTGCTTCACCGAGCATTGGTATGGTTGAATCATCGACCAGTTGTGCTAAGGTCACTGTTGGCCCTATGTGAACACCGTCTGATTGCTTCTCGATCTTGTTCAGTCCTGGGATCTTCTTGATGTTCACTAGGACTTGCGGCGTGGGCATGTATCGCTTCTTCATCCAGTCAATCATGTCAACTCCGCCAGCGTAGACTTTGGCTTTCCCTGGGTATTGCTTCAAGACGCTTACTGCATCTTTTACTGTAGTTGCTTCATAGTACTTGAACGCGGCTAATGCTTTCATTATTCTTCTCCTCCTCTATGCCTTCCCTAATGCTTTGAGTATCTTCGCTTGTGTTGCTGCTGGTGAGGTGGTTATCCAGGCGCCTGTTGCGTCATGTATTGCGTCCACTAAGCATGGTACTGCGGCGCAGTCTACTCCTTCGCCGATTCCCTTTCCTCCGAATGGGCAGTCGATTCTTGGGTTTTCTCCAAAGTACTCGCCCCATACGGGCACCAATGCTGAGTGTGTATCGCCTTCCTTGGGGTAGTCAAGTATTGTGGGCATCTTCCAGTCGAGAAGTGTCCTGCTTAGGTAGGCTCCTTTGTCTATGTATATGTCCTCGTACATTCCGTTTGCCATGCCGTGGTATAGTCCTCCACCTATTATCTGACCTTCGCAGAGTGTCGGGTTGACAGGCAGCACATCGTTTCCAGCGATGAATTTAGTCACTCTGAGTTCTCCAGTCTCTTTGTTCACCATTACTTCACAACCGTTGGCCATGAAGTTCATGTGCATGACCAGTCGGAAGTATGGGCCTAGTGCTTGGCCTGTGGCGTAGTCGTTCTTGCCTGGTCCGTCGTAGTCGTTTGGAGCGCCTACAGGGTCATTCAATCCTCCGGATATGACCATGTGTGGCCGTGGCGTCATGGCATCTCCCCATGTTATTGCTTTGTCTGGTGAGCCTTTGACCATGATCTTTCCATCTTTGGTCTCAAGTTGATCGGGTTTCACGCCTAGTTTTGGTGCTGCTAGGTCGAATAGTTGTTGTTTGGCGTTCTTGGCTGCGACTATTGCTGCGCCTCCCATGTCTACTGTGGCTGAGCTTGAGAATGAGTCAGATGTCCATGGGACGTATGATGTGTTCACTTCAACTTTTCTCACGTTCTCTATGGGTACGTTCATCGCTTCGGCGACGATTTGTCTGCTGACGGTGTTCATGCCTTGTCCGATGTCCATTGAGTCAGAAATGATGTCCACTATTCCGTTGGCTCGCAGCTTCAGGAAGATTAGGTTGTGTACCATGTCTCCTTGTGAGTACTTGTTTGCTCCTGAGAAGCCTCTTCCGACGACCCAGGGTTCTGGGACTGACGGTTTGGGTCCCCATGAGTCCATCATTTCTTTTGTTTTATTGAATACGCCTTCGCTTCCTACGCTGCGGATTATCTCGTTCTGTGCACTGCGTTCGCCGTCTTTGGTTATGTTCTTCAGTCGGATCGCGACCTTGTCCATTCCCAGCTTGTCAGCCAGCATGTTGATTGCTGTCTCGTGTGGGAATTGGGATTCTAGCACACCGAATCCTCGATAGGACATTGTGCTGCAAAGGTTCGTGTAGGTGTCATATGCGGTGAACATCACGTTTGGCCTTGGGTATAGGTCACGGTGTCCCCAGTGGTAGGTGCAGGTTATTGCTTCTCTGGCTCGTTCCATTACAGTCATTGTGAACCTTACGTACGGCGTTCCAACCCAGAATGTCACTTCAAATGCTGTGAAGCTTCCGTCTTTCTTTGCTCCGGCCTTTACCTTGGCATGGCACCACGGTCTGGTTGCATGTAATAGCCTTGTATCGTCGAATATTACTCGTACGGGCCTGCCTGTGACTTTTGCCAACAATGCAGCGTAGACTCCAGGTACACCACAGTTCTTGCCACCGAATCCTCCAGTGCATATTTCTGGACCTATGAAGTTAATCTTGTCCATCGGCATGTCTGCGGCTCCTGCTGCTGTCGGCCATGGGACAGGATGTATGTTCTGGACATCACCCCACACCGTCATGGTTCCGTCACCGTGAGGCTGAGCTACCGCACTAGTAGGGACAATGTAGCCGTGAGGGTCAGCTGAAGTATCGAATTCAGACTCGACTATAACATCGGCGTCTGCGAATCCTTTCTGCACGTCACCACTCTTTACGTAGAAACAGTTGATCACGTTAGGCCTGTCCGCTTCGAATGGCGGCGTTATCAATCTTGGCGTATGGACAATTACGGGCGGGTTCTTGTCTGCGGCTGCGACCACGTCGGTAATCGAGTCTTGAGGTTCATACTTCACTTGTATTGCGTCGACCGCGTCCTCAGCCTCCTCGATCGTCTCAGCGACAACTATTGCTACGATTTGGCTAAAGTAGGTGACGTCGTTTTCTGCTATTAAGGGCTCGTCGCCTAGGTTCATTTTTCCTGCGACTTCAGTAGACTTTCCGGTTAATACCTTCACGACACCTGGCATACTCTCTGCCGCACTGGTATCGACGCTGGTGATCTTTGCTCGACCATTAGGATTCCTCTTGAATGCTGCAGCGAGCAATCCTGGAACCTTCACGTTAGTAGTGTACTTCACATTGCCCGTGACTATGCCTCTCCCGTTCACGTTAGGGACCCGTTGTCCCATGTATCTTAAGCTAGAGCCGCCTTGTGCATTGATCTTATCCTTGAAGGCATCTAGACTTCCAACATAATGTGTTCCCAACTAAACTACACCTCCTATTTATTTCCCAACATTCATTATTGCTCTTGTAACAACATTGTAGGTTCCACAGCGACACAGGTTCCCAGAGACTGCTTCTCTAACCTCGTCCTCTGTGGGGCTCGACTTCTTATCTAGCAAGGCTTTAGCTGACATGATGAATCCTGGAGCGCAAACTCCACACTGAAAAGCAGTGTTCTTAATGAAGGATTCCTGTATTGGATGTAACTTGTCACCCTTGGCCAGTCCTTCGATTGTGGCAATGTCCCAACCATTGGTCTCAATTGCGAAGATCTCGCAAGCAAGCATCGGTTTTCCGCTGACCAGAACTGTGCAGGCACCACATTCACCATAGTAGCAGGCTTCAGGGGTTCCTACAAGCCCAACGGTATCGCGGATCAATTCGAGTAGTGTCCATCGTGCGTTAACCCAGGTTGACAAGGGCTTTCCGTTTATTTTCAGATTGATGGTCTTTCCGCTGACTGGTTCGACGCCAGCCGGTTTTGCTGGAGCCGTGGGTCCAGTGAGCGTTGTAGCGCCGTATGTTGCGGCAGCTCCTACCACAAGCCCGGCGACAGTTCCAGTGATAAAGCTACGCCTTGATAGTCCTGTCGTAGTCTTCTCCGCTGTCTTTTCCTTCTTTTCATCACTCATTTTCTTGTTTCTCCTATTATTGCCATCTAAGGCGAGCAGAACTAGCGTTAGACAGGATATAACCCTTCCCATAATCCCAAGATTTTTTTGCATCGAGAGACCCCACACAAGACTGCTCTGCTTACACTAGGATTTGCAGTAACTATTATCGCTTACTGCATAAACGGACCTGACAACGTATCGACCTAGTAGTACTACGACCTAGACAAAGCGAGGATTCATTAGACGGATTGAGACTGATACTTGCCGATTAATTTGTCTGACAATGATATCCACGTAGAAACAAAGACTTTAGTGATTTGCAGCCGATGCGGGGCAACATTCGAGGTCAACCCCCCAGACAAATCGCATGATTTAGCAGCATGGTCTCAGGAGGCTTTTGAGGACAAAGTGCGGGTTGAGCAGGAATGCACAAAGTGCAAACATATCAACGTTGTATACTGGGGCTAGATACACACACGCCTAAGTCATCTCACAGACCGTATTGACATTTTGTACTAGCCGTTCCAAGAGAAGAACGGGATAGAAACTACTCGATCCATTCCCTTTTGATTTCTAGCGCCGCTATTTTCCAAGAACCATCCTGTCTTACAAGGGTGAATTTGTCTAGGAATGCTTCGACAGGTCTCAGCGTATCACCGAACGTAAAGTACGTACTTTTTGAATGATATGTAGCCTCGGCGGATTGCCCTTCAAATTTGATTTCTGAAGCTTCAGCTTTTACCGAATATCCTTGAATGTCACGCAGCAAAGTCTCATAGTATCTCTCCATCAAAGACCTCCCACGGTAGACGTTACCATTCGAATCAATCAGAACCGCATCCTCCGTGAACAATGCAACAACTCGAGGAACGGACTTGTTGCTCATTGCCCCGTAATATGTCATGATGAACCGATCGACATCTTTCTCCTTCTCTGTCATGGGCTTTTGCGCGCGAGGTTGGATCAGAGTAACATAGGCCAATGCCACAACAGCCAGCATGACCAGTCCCAGTGCCAAGAAAGTCCTTCGTCTAGACGGTCTGCGGATACGTGACACAAGACGTGGAACCAGAACAATTAGCACTATTACTACAAGGAATACAGCCCCAAGAAGAGCCGGAGCGATGTTCAGAACTGATCCGCCTCAACTCTCAACAGCCCCATTCTGATATAAAACTGATCAGATCAGAGACCATCATGCACTCAATAGAGTAATCAAGTCACAAGCTCTTGGCCGTAACCTTTGACTAGACGGGCAGTTAGAATCATATTCGGTCCAAATTGAAAGTCCTGACCTTGAACTGCGGTAGTAGTTCAGTCAAGTACTCCCTGTGGGACGTGAAAAAGGAGCAAAGGATTGCGAGAGGAATAGTCGAACGGGTCGGCCTTTCAGACTCCTTCATAGAACATGAAACAGCAGACAAATCCAGAGTCACCGTTTCTAAGCCAATTGGAGATCACTCCGTTGCCATAAATTCAGCTTTGGAAACGATAAACAAATCACATACAGATCTTGGAGACAGCATTGAAATCGATGCAGTAGGTCACAGAGTAGTCCATGGAGGCAACAGCCTCATCAAGTCCACTATCATCGACCAAAACGTCAAGGAAGAGATACTCAGATGGAGTGAATTCGCACCACTCCACAATCCGTCCAATCTGCTCGGAATAGAGACCGCGATGGAGCTGCTGCCCGACATCCCTCACGCAGCCATCTTCGACACGACTTTTCTCTCAACAATTCCACCACATGTTTACACTTATGCCATTCCCAAGAAATTGATCGAACAGTTCATGATCCGTCGGTATGGCTTTCACGGAACTTCACATCTCTATGTGAGCAGAAGAGTCTCAGCACTTTTGAGAAAAAAGCCCAGCAAAGTGAACAGCATAATCCTCCACATCGGTAATGGTGTCAGCATCACTGCTGTGAAGGAGGGCCTAGCATATGACCATAGCATGGGACTAACCCCGCTAGAGGGGGCCGTGATGGGAACCCGATGCGGTGACCTGGATCCGTCTATACCACTATATTTGATGAGAAAGCTCGGCTTGATGCCTGACAGAATGGAGGACATGCTGAATCGCAAGAGCGGCCTCTTGGGAATCACAGAGAAATATTCCGACAGAAGAGACATCCTTAGAAATGCTGACACAGGCGACGGAAACTGTAAGCTAGCCTTTGAGGTTGAGTGTTACAGACTGAAGAAGTACATAGGCGCTTATGTTGCTGCACTTGGTCGGGTTGACGCGATAGCATTTACTGCAGCCACGGGCGAGCGATCACCAAGGTATAGAGAGTCGATCTGTTCAGGCCTCGAGGAATTGGGCATAGTCATCGACAGTGAAAGGAATGAGAAGGTTACCGGCAGCGCGGAATCCCTGATTAGCAGCGACTCTTCGAAGGTCAGGGTTTATGTTATTCCTACGGATGAGGAGGTCGTCTTGGCTGAAGATACTGTCGCAATTCTAGAGGGTAGAT
>JAPKYM010000091.1 GCA_026394315.1 Candidatus Bathyarchaeota archaeon
ATATCAAAAACCTGAAGCTTTCTGCCTTGGTTCTTTGAAACTCGGATGCCACGGTTGCGTCGCATGAATAGTCTCGTGAGAGCGCAAAAAAGTTGTTGATCTCAATTTGATGTGATAATTGGTCAAGCTCGCGCGGCAGACTAAGCGTTGATTCACATGCAGCGAGTAACACAGGGATTACCCGTGAAGGCTACCGGAAACATGCTGCGTTGGTCTCAAGCGAAAGACGGCTGTTAGAGTTGCCCTCGATGTCAACTACTTCGGTGTTATCTTGATAGCTTGCGTTGGGCACTGAATCTCGCATGCCATGCAGTTGATACAATCAGATTCTCTGACAGGATCAGATTTCTTGTTTGATGCAGGGTGCCCCGGTGTTTCAACCCATTCGTAAACGTTTACAGGGCAGACGGAAATGCAGGTGCCGTCTCCATTGCAGACATCATGATCTACCGCCACATTTGTCCCATGAACCCCAAGTTTCTCAGGAGGTTTTACTTCGCCCCAAACATCGTGGCCGTTATGCTGGTCATTCTTGTCCAGTTTCTTGGAAAACTCAGGATCTATAGGCATATCCTACCGACCAATGCGGAAATTCCCTGATATCCCTATTAAGTGTAGCTCACAGGAAATGAATAGGAACCAACAACGCAGTTGGAGAAATGTAAGTTCGAGCTCAAGATTGTGATACCGCAGGCGAAGACGTAAATATCATGAGTCCAGATCTTATGCGCGGTGTTAATCTTGAGTGCAAACCCCAAAACTACAGTTTCTCTGATTAAGGCCGATGTCGGATCAGTAGGAGGCCATCACAAAGTTCACCCAAAACAGAAAGAGCTCGCCAAAAGCTGCCTTGAAAAAGCCAGGAAAGATGGAACCATTCTTGACTACTACGTCTTCAATTGTGGGGACGACCTTGAACTGCTGATGACCCATAGAAAGGGAGAGAACAATTCAAAGATTCACGAACTGGCTTGGAATACCTTCAAGGAAGTAACCGAGAAGGTCTCGAAACCTCTCAGACTCTATGGAGCTGGACAAGACCTCCTCGTTGAAGCTTTCAGCGGCAACGTCAAGGGCATGGGTCCAGGCGTAGCTGAGATGGAAATTGAAGAAAGAATTGCAGAGCCCATAGTGGTATTCGCAGCTGACAAGACTGAACCCGGCGCATTCAATCTTCCGTTGTACCGTATCTTCGCTGACCCAATGTCATGTGCAGGTCTTGTTATTGATCCAGCCATGCGTGATGGCTTCACGTATCGCGTGATGGACGTTATCGAGAACAAGACTGTCGACCTAGCCTGTCCAACTGAAATGTACGACCTAATAGCCCTGATCGGTACGACAAGCAGATACGTAATCGAGAGAATTCTCCGCACAAAGGATGGTCTTCTAGCCGCTGCGGCTAGCACAACGAGACTCAGTCTGATAAAGGGAAGATACGTTGGAAAGGACGACCCGTGCATGATCGTCAGGTGTCAACATGGACTTCCAGCCGTTGGAGAAGTCCTTGTACCCTTCGGATTCCCTCACCTTGTTGCAGGTTTCGCCAGAGGATCCCACATAGGACCGCTAATGCCCGTCGGCCTGGACAACGCGAGATGCACATACTTTGACGGTCCCCCAAGAATAGTTGCCCTGGGATTCAACATAACTGACGGTCGATTAGTGGGTGAAGGCGGTAATGAACCCTCGGACTTCTTTGCAGACGTAGCATTTGACCGGGCACGACAAGTCGCAAACGACATATCCGATTACATGCGAAGGCATTGAGAATTCATGCCGGCACGACTGGGACCAGAAGAAATGGAGTACACGACTCTACCATCCACGCTGGAGAAATTGAAACCGCGTTTCAAACCTGCGACCTAGAACTGACTCCTCGCATCAAACCTCAACCCTCTTTCGTGGGAGAGCTATCTCTGTTGGAGCGGAAGTGCATATTGGGATAACTCTCCCGGTTTCTTCTATTCCTA
>JAPKYM010000058.1 GCA_026394315.1 Candidatus Bathyarchaeota archaeon
ACATATATAGAGATCACGAGGTGTCGTTGATTGATTCGGCCAGATTGCGGTTGCTAAATTGTGCGATGCAACCTAGTAATTTGCAAAAAGTTTCGACGCGCGATGCCATTGTTTCGTATGGGATTTTGACCGATAAGAGTCTATTAATACAGGGCAAGGCTACCTCTCGGATTGACCATATCGGACTCTCACGACAGGCTGAGATGATCGACGGTGAGATTGAGAGTATCGTTTCCAGCCACCCCGAATTGAGCTGCTTGCTACTCGCGGTCGATGAGTCCGACGCCGAGGCACCCTCAGACACCGATCGGGGAGAACCCTCAGACCTCTCAGAACCTCTTGAGTTAGACATGGATGACTCATTACCCAATGATTTCAATGAGTTAGGTGGGGGTACGGTAGGGGGGGACTCTAGGGCGGGTGAGATATCATCATATCCCCCCGTGGGTAGAAAAAGTAAAGGTCGACCTCTTGGTTCCAAGAATGTATTGAAATCGTCTAAAAGTCTTGTAAAGTCGTCTAAAAGTTCTCTAAAGTCGTCTAAAAATGTATCGAAAACTCCAAAAAAGCCCATTTTGGAAGTCATTGAAAAACAAGGGAAAAATGCGGTTCGCTCACGGGGGAAATACAAGGGGAAACCTGTTATCAGGATACGTACAGAAGAGGAGATAAAGGGAGTTGGAAACGATGCCAAAATCGACTAAAAAAGGTATTGCTAATCCTTCCAAGGCTCCATCTGTAAAGCGGAAGTATGTGCGGAAGGTAAAGGTTGAGGCAGAGGCTGTAGAGGCTCCTTTGGTAGTTTTAGAGGCTCCTTTGGTAGTTTTAGAGGCTCCTTTGGTAGTTTTAGAAGCTTCTGAGGTAGTTTTAGAAGCTTCTGAGGTAGTTTTAGAAGCTTCTGAGGTAGTTTTAGAGGCTCCTGAGGTGGTGAGGGAAGAGGCTTCTTTGAAGGTGTTGGGGCCGAGGATACGTTATCGAGGGTATGGGGTAAAGTGAAGAAATTAACAACAGCTGCGGAGCGGATAGAGTTTATAAGGACGTTGAGTCCTAAGGCTCGGAAGGCAGCGTTGTTGTTATTGGACAAGCAGGGGAAGAGTCTTAAGCTAAACGCAACGTTGAGTCGGCATAGGGCATTGAACAAGTGCATGTATTTCGAGCCTCAGTGGTATCAGCAGAAGGCGATAGATTTGTTATCAGCGGGCAAGAAGACGGTAGTGATGCAAGGAGGTAATCGCTGTGGAAAGACTGCGTTAGGTGCGGTGGTCATATCTGCGGCTTGTGTAGGTAAGGGTTTTTGGCCTTGGACATTGGTCAAGGGTGCGGTAAAGAGTCCATTTCCTGAGAAGGACGGGCGGATAAGGATAATCTGTAGGGACTGGGAGCATCATGCTAAAGAGGTAATGGTAAATAAGCTGAAGGAGTGGTTTCCGAGCGGATCATATACTACCAAGAAGAACAATGTAGGGATAGATACGTTTTGGTATTTCAAGGAGACGGGCTGGACGATAGAGTTGATGACACACATACAGGATACGGATAGTCATGAGGGGTGGGATGGGGATATAGTTTGGTTTGACGAGCCGCCTCCGAGGGATAAGTTCATTGCAAATAAGCGTGGTCTTATTGATAGGTCTGGAGTGGCGTTTTTATCGTTTACGGCAACGTCTGAATCTTGGATGCTTGATGAGATAGTATTGAATACGGACAAGACGATAGGGTGTGTAACGGAGATACCTATGACAGAGAATAAGTATCTTGCAAAGAAGGACATAGAGTCGTTTTCTGCGTTATTGACAGATGAGGAGCGCATTGCTCGTGTAGATGGAGGGTGGTTGAATCTTGCAGGCTTGGTCTTAAAGGAGTTCAAGAAAGAAGTTCATGTAGTAGAGGAGTTCAAGATACCTAGTGACTGGCCGGTGGTGGTGATGGTTGATATTCACGTTACTACCCCGCAGGCGATAGGGTACTATGCGGTAGATAAGTATAATCGGTGGTATCAGATAGATGAAACGTTTGTAAATATGAGTGCTGAGGGGATAGCTGACGATATTATTGAGCATAAGCGTAAGCATGGGTGGCGTATGAAGGAGATATTCATTGATCCTCTTGCCAAGGGTGACATGGCTTACGTAAAGAATAGATTAGGCGTAGTTGATGATTCCTTCACGGTGATAAGTAATAAGTTGCGTGGTGAGGGGATGTTTCTTTCGGTAGGGTCAAAGGACAAGGACTCAGGAGTCAGAAATCTTCAGCAGTTATTGGTGGGTGTCAATAAAATGCCATCCTTGTATTTCTTTGCCAGATGTGAGAAGACGATCTGGGAGATACAGAGATGGACGTATGATGATAAGCAGCGTCCGCGAAAAGAAAATGATCATTTTATGGAAAACTTATATCGGATGACTTTGACGGGTATTAAGTATCAAGACCCACGAGTCATTAGTGATTATGTAAAGCAGGCGGCTGTAGGGTATAAACCTATGAAAGCGGTAGGGTATTGATAATGAACAGAAATAATGGTATAGTTATGGGGAAGAGGGTATTACTGAATAGAATGAAGGGTAAGCGACCTGTATCGTCTGATGAGTTTTACGAGCATCCTATACACAAGCAGACGTGGGGGAATGTTTCTTATGATGCTTATGTTAGAAAGTTCAAGGAGGCACAGGAGAAGATGGTTGAACAGGACATAAGGCAGGTAATGTAATGGATCGGAAGATAGATTTAATAGCTGCTGAGTTATGGAGCAAGAAGGATGATTGGGAAGATTCCCGCACTGCTTTAGAGACGAAGTGGCGCAAGTGGTACAGGACTTGGAAGATGCTGAAAGACCCTGCAGATAAGCAGAGCAAGTACGAGAGGTCGCAGTATAAGTCACCTGCTACAAAGACAGCGGTTAATATGGGCGTGGATAATCTGTTTCATATGCTGTTTGGGGTTGATCCGTTCTTTGACATCTCAGGTCGTCAATTATCTGACATGGACAAGGCCACGCTGGTTAAGAATTATCTTGAGTATCTATTTGGTAAAGAGCGATGGGCTGCCAAGATGCACCTGTTTATCACAAGTCTGTGTTGGATGGGTACGGGAATAGCAATGGTCAAGGTGGAACCGCAGCTGGAAACCTCTGTTAATAAACAGCCTGTTATGGATCCGATGTTGGGTATTCCAATAGGTGAGCAATTAGTTGCCAGTGACACCAAAATAATCAGACCTGTGACGGATATAGTGGATATTTTTGACTTTGTAATAGAGCCAACGGCGAGAAACATAGCGGAGGCTGAGGGGTGCTTTGTAAAGGACAGGAAAAGCCGTCAGCAGTTAATGAAGTTTCAGCGAGCGGGTATTATAGATTCAGTCAAAGACATTCCAAAGGCTTCTTCTTCTACCATTGATGAGAATTTCGACTACAAGTTAAGCAAGCAGGGATTAAGCTCTACTAATTACAATGATATAGAATTTGCTACATATTGGGGATGGATTGATGAGAATGTACTTAAAGACGCTGGTTGGAAATATGAGATAGAGGATGGCGGTGCTGAAGTACTGGCAATAATCACTGAGAATACGGTTTTGAAGTGTATCCCTAACCCATTGATTACAAAGGAAAGACCGTTTCTTATTGAGAGGTACGAAGAAGTCCCGAACGAGTTTTACGGAATAGGTGTAGCTGAGATAGCTGAAAACTCTCAGGATGCACTTGATGGCACTATCAGAAGCCGTATGGATAACAAGGCAATCTCGATTAACCAGATGTTCGGAATCAATGCACAACGCTTAACTCCGGGGCAGGATATAACTGATTTCTACCCCGGGAAGAAGATACTGG
Source organism: Candidatus Bathyarchaeota archaeon (assembly GCA_026394315.1). Lineage (GTDB taxonomy): Archaea > Thermoproteota > Bathyarchaeia > 40CM-2-53-6 > RBG-13-38-9 > JAPKYM01. The sequence continues at coordinate 3,830 of JAPKYM010000058.1, forward strand.
TAGAGGGCAATGTAAGTGAGATTATACAGGCATTTGCAGTTCCTGACGTTACCAATGGAACATATGCGGAGTGTCAGGAATTGGAAAGGTATATTCAAGAAGGTACGGGGCTGAACAAGATGATGGGCGGTTTTAATGCCAAGAAGGAGCAGACCGCTACTGAAGCCAGTATTGTAACTGGTCAGGGGAGTGTCAGGCTGAAAGTCCTCGCTAAGCGGATTGAAGAGAATGTTATAAAGAACGCTTTAAGGCTGTATTACACTATAGCGATTCAGTTTTTGAATACTGAGGAGCAGGTAAGGATTCAGAATGACGGCTCCGATCTCAGTTCGCTCTTGACGATAAACGCTTATGACATGGTAGGGGATTATGATTTCGTACCTGTTGGTACGTCTACTATGGCTACAAAGCAGGTCATAGATAAACTTATCATGCTTCTTCAGCAATCGGCGAATCCTTATGATATTCAATTGGTTGACAGAGGCTATCTGTACAGAAGGATATACGAGATGAGCGGGCAGAAGGACGGTATGAAGGTGTTTAAGTCTCTTCCGCCAGAGCAGGTTATGGGTAGTGCCATGATGATGGGTGGTGGCAAGATGGGAAGTCCACCAGCACCTATGAATACTGAGGCTAATAACCCAATGGCTACTATGGGCGGGGGTGCGGTAACCGGATGACACCTGAACAGGAAATGCGACTCATAGCTGAGTGTATGGGAACACAATACGGAGTAGCAATTATTGCCATTTGCGATAGAAAGATAGAAGAAGTCAAGAACAGCCTGCTTCAGTGTGGTGAAACTTCGGTGAAACGACTTCAGCAGAGTGGAAAAGCATGGCAATCAATAAAGAACACATTTACCAATGCAGGAATGATAGTAAAACTTGCCGATAATCAGTCTTCGACTGACGGCGATATAGAATCACGCCGATAATCCTAAAAAGGACGGCACGGGGGGCATTATGAGTGAATTAGAAGTCAAAGATGGTGGGGAGAATCAGGAAGTAATAAACGATGACCAGTTTGATGTCGTTGAAGCTACTGACCCTATAGTCTATGATGAGGATGTTGCTGAACCGGTAAAGGAAACGGAAGAGGTCGTTACTGAGACTATTGTGGAGCCAACAGTCAGTAATGATGAACCTGACGATCCTCGGTTTAAGGGCAAGAGCAAGCGGGAAATTGAAAGGGCTTATAAAGAAGCCGAACGCAAGATGTCAGAACATGCAAACGAGGTCGGGCTCTACCGAAAGCTGTTTGATGCAAGTGTACAGCAACATCAGGTAAAGCAAGTCCCTCAAGAGACTGTTGATGATTTCAACGCTCGGTTCTTTGAAAACCCTAAAGAAGTTATGAATGAAATGTATTCAAGGGCTAAACAGGAGGTTCTTCAGGAGTCCATCGGGCTAATGAATCAGAACCAGAATGTTCAGAAGGCTATGGAGACCTTGCATAATGAGCATCCAGACAGGGCTGATATTGTAAATAAACCTGAGTTTCGGGCATGGTTGCAGACCAACATGCCGCCGGGTGTAGCCGCACAGGGCGAAAGCGACCCTATCACTGCGGCTTATGTATTGAGAAATTACAAGAACAGCATCAGTCAGTTAGCTCGACGGGAGTTTAAGGCGCAGGATTCTATTACAAGAACCCGCACCGCTCCTACAGTAAGTGTTCCATCTTCTTCAGCCAAGAGTGGTGGTGGGGAAAAAGTATTCAGGCGCACAGAGTTAGCGCAAATGATGCTGAATAACCCACAAGAATACCAACAGCGGCAGGGCGAAATTATGAGAGCCTATGCCGAGGGAAGAGTTAAATAGGAGGATATTATGGCTTTTGGAACCTCAAAAGGGTCTAAAATAAACTCGTTTACCGAGTTTCGTGTTCAGGGTGCGGCTACTACCAGTGGTGCAGTTGTTGCCACTTTCACCGTTCCGACTGGTTACAAGGCGATGATTGATGTAAACAGATGCTATGGTCAGGCTACGGTTGCTATGACTATCACTGATTCCATTACCGACATCAAGGCAGGGACTTTGGTTCTTGGTCAGATCACGATGCCTTATACAGCAGCAGCTATTGGTGATGTGGCTATGGCAGTTCCCGGCACTGGTTACGAGCAGGGATATGTAGCGGCAGCAGGGGTGAAGCTCACCTTTACAGTTTCCACAACTTCCACAGCAGGGAATGCGAATTTCGTATGTCCTATCATGCTGTGTGATGTGTAAGGAGGTATAACAATGGGTACGACTACGGTAACAACCGGCGCAGTATTTATCCCTGAGGTATGGTCTGATGAGATTCGCGCTCAGTATGAGACCTATCTTCGTCTTGCTAAGTGTTGCAAGTCTTTCAAGCACAACGGCGCAACTGGTGACGTTATTCACGTTCCTGACATCTCTAATCTTGTAGCTAATGACATGATTGAAGATGGTGAAGTCACTGCCCAGTCGGTAACTGAGAGTGAGTTTACCATCACCCTGAATAAGTGGAAAGAAAGCTCCGTTTATATCAGTGACCTTGCAAAGACTCAGAGCAAGTACGACCTTCGCAAAGAGTATACCGGCAAGATGTCTTATGCGCTTGCCAAGGCTATGGAAACTGACCTGTTCGCTCTCTTTGCAAATTCCAGTTTCTCTGGATACAATGCTGATGGTACGACAGAGGCAACCGGTGGCGCAGCTCTAACTCTTGCAGGTATCCTGATTGGACAGACCCTGCTTCTGGGAAGAGATGTCCCGACCACGGATAACTACCTGTTTATCACTCCGCTTGCACGGCAACAGGCTCTTCAGATTACGGCGTTCACGAGCATCGACTATGTGAACAAGAAAGCCGTAGTTTCGGGTGAGATTGGTGATATTCTTGGCGCCACTGTTGTGGTTTCAACTCTTTGCCCGTCTTACACTGTCTCCACAAGCAAGACCAATAACATTCTCATGCACAAGGATGCTGTTTCTATTGCCATTCAGAAGTCTCCGCGTACTCAGAGTGAATATCAGCTTAAAAA
>JAPKYM010000234.1 GCA_026394315.1 Candidatus Bathyarchaeota archaeon
AAACATGCAGTATGGACCCGACAAAATAATACGCCTACTATCGCTTCTTTTGATCTTAGAGTTTCAGCAGCCGCGCCCATCAAGGCTATTGCAGCGGTAGTTCCGTAGAACGCGCGCGCGCTAAAGATATGAACTTGCGTGAATTTTGTACCCGATTCCAGCACCGAAAACGGTGCGAACCCCGCCCGGTCCACCACAATTTTTAGCGCGCGCCAGCTTCTTGCTAAACTATCTTCTACATGTCAATTTTGTGAAGTGGATTGGTGAGCGTATTTTGTGGCTTAGTCCTTGCTTGATGGCTGATAATGCGTTTGCGAGCAGGGCTATGATGGAGAGGAGCACGTGTGACAGGACGTTTCTTAGGCTGCGGGTTCGAAGCTGACGCAGTCCGAAATGGGTCTTAAGCCTTGAAATGACTCTTTCCACGGCGGACCGTTTCCGGTATAGGCGTCTAAGGCTTAGTGGGCCGTGGCTTCGGAATCTGCGGTCGACACGTAGAACCCTTTTGCCTTTCGCCTGGTTCTTTGGGTATGGTATGACTGGCTTCGCGTCCAGACGCTTCACCTCTTCTCTTACGGCTTGGCTGGAGTACTGTGAGTCAGCCACCACATGACGCACTCTATGCTTACGTCTGCGCTTGACGGTTCTCTTAAGGAGCATTGGTGCGGCCTTCTTCTCATTCACATTTGCAGACTCCACCACAACCGCTAACGGCATCTCACTTTTTGTATCCACCGCCAAGTGAACGCCGTATCCAAGCATCACGTTTCCGCCTTGTTTCCTTAAACCAGCCTCAACATCAGACAATCCGTGACGGTTATCCTTCGGATCTCTGCGGCTGTACGCCTCAATGAACGTGGCGTCTAAAGCCACGGTTCCGGTGTCCAACACATTCCTCTGGTCAAGCTGCTTCACACAATGCACCATGACCTGTTGGAAAGCTTCAGGTCCTAATCGCTTCCTGAACCTTGAGAGTATTGATGGGTGATACGGCTTCTCTCCGTCTTTGATGCCGCATAGCAGGCAGAGATCTTCATCGTTCTGGAGCAGCCTATGCAGCTCCTCATAGCCCTCGATGCGGCCTACTCGCTTGAGAAGCTCCGTCTTGAATTGGCCGAGTAGGCTTCTGGGAGGTCTACCTGTCCGCCTCCGCCCGTAGCTTCTTTCCAAGACTTGTTCTACAAACGTTAAATCCAAAGCCTGAAACAATTCATACAGAGCCTTACACTCGCTCACTTAATTCACCGAATATGACGTGGGTGAGTGTAAAGCTCATCGATCTTATGATCAAAAACATGTATACATCTTCATGTCAAACGAAAGAGTTTAGCAAGAAGCTGGCGCGGGCGCTCAAAGCTTCATATCTTGTCTAGGGCTTGTTCGAAGTCTGCGATTATGTCTTCAATTGCTTCTATTCCTACTGAGACACGGATTAGGTCTGGGGTTATGCTGAGTTTTGTGCGAGTAGCGATGTCAAAGCTCACGTACTGTGAGGAATACGGGTGAATGACCAATGTCTTGCAGTCGCCGAGGTTTGCTAGGTTGTAGACCAGTTGCAGGTTGCGAATGAAGTTGAAACATTCTTCCTGATTTGATAGCCCGAAAGTGAACAGGGCACAGCACCCTCTGGAGAATTGTTTCTTAACAGTCTCATAGCTTGGGCTCTCCTTTAGGCTTGGATAGTTTACCCATTTGACTTTCCTATGGTTGACCATGAATTCGACGAGCTTCTCGACGTTTTCGATGTGCCTTTTCATTCTAACAGCGAGGGTATCTATCCCTATCATGGTCAGGTAGGAGTGAAATGGCGACTGTGAAGTGCCCACGTTTATGTGGATCTCCCTCCAGACCTTATCAAGATAGGCTTTCTCACCCGCTCTCTCTTTGAACATTTCAAAATCTGGATACTTCTCATTTGGCCAGTCAAAATTTCCAGAGTCAACTACGATTCCTCCGAGAGCGTCACCGTGGCCGCTCAGGTACTTTGTTGTTGAGTGAACCACAATATCGGCGCCGAGTTTGAATGGGTTCAGCAGGTATGGTGTTGGCATTGTATTGTCAACTACCAGAGGAATATTGTTTTGATGGGCGATCGCAGCCAGCTTCTCAATGTCGGGGACATCCATCTTTGGGTTGCCAACGGACTCGACAAAGATCGCTTTGGTCTTTGGAGTGATTTTCTTCTCATACTCTTCAAGGGCGGTGGACTCGACAAAGTTGACTTTGATCCCGAATTTCTTAAAGACGTTGGCAAAGAGAAGGTATGTGGACATGAAGAGGGAGTTTCCTGAGATCATCTCGTCCCCACTCTGCAGGATTGCTATCAAAGAATTATGGACGGCAGCCATCCCTGAAGAGGTTACTACCGCACCGACCCCGCCTTCTAACTGGGTAATTCGATTCTCTAAAGCTTCATTCGTGGGATTCCTCAGTCTCTGATAGATGAATCCTCTTACTTTTCCGGCAAAGACGTCACTTAATTGCTCGGCTGTTGAGAATCTGTGTGAAGCAGTCTGAAATATTGGCGGTAATGTGCTTCCGTACCAGCTTTCTGGATTGAGCCCACCGTGAACGGTTAAAGTATCGAATTTGTACTTTTTGTCACTCATTACTAAGACTCCTCGATCAACGCGCGCTCTCTCGACAAATCGCAAAAGAAATGCGATGTGCGCTAGTCTCTTTCAACCTTGAACGCAAATTCAACTTCTGCTTGGTACTCTGTGATTTTGTTGTTTTCCAGCGCTCCAGTATATTTCGTCACTTCAAACCAGCGGAGGTTATTCACAGTTTTGGAAGCTTGAACTAGCGCTTCTTCAACGGCTTGTTGAAATCCTTTGTCAGAGACTCCAACTAACTTTATCTTCTTGTATTTATCTTCTTGTAAACCATCCTAATCACACTAGCTTCTTTCAAGAGAGGGTATTTATCCCTTCTATGGTATACCATTCAGAATACTCGCGAGCTGATGCAACGCTCGTTGGGAAAAGTAAGGGACTCGCCAAGTGGGCGAATTAGACGAAGACTTTAGACAACATTCGGACTGATTGTGAATCAAATGTTCGAATTTGAAACCTATATCACAAGGATCATCCAGCGCACTCATGACGTCAAGAGTTTTAGATTTGACGTCCCAGACAGCTTTTCCTAAAGCCGGACAGTTCTTCTTTCTAACGATAAGGAAAAACGGAAAAGAACTTCAGAAACACTTCTCGTTCTCAAGCAGCCCAACTGAGGGGGGATACATCGAATTCACCAAGAAGTTGACAGGGCACGAATTCTCAAATGCCCTGGATGAACTCAAAGAGGGAGACTGGGCTCGCTTGAAAGGTCCGTTCGGAGAGTTTACTTATCAAGGTGAGTACGAAAAGCTCGGAATGCTGGTAGGAGGCATAGGAATAACAGCTATACGAAGTATTTGCAGGCTCTGCACAGACCGATATCCAACGACAAACATAATACTGCTCTATGGAAACAGGACAGAGAAAGACATCGTCTTCAAGGATGATTTAGAGCAGATGCAGAAGCACAATACAAACTTGAAGATGGTGCACTCACTCTCGACACCCAGTGAAGGATGGCTCGGATACACTGGTTACATAGATAGGAAGATTGCAGAAAAAGAGATTCCAGACTATCTAGACCGAACTTTCTACAGTTGTGGTCCACCAAGCCTGGTTGAAGCGATGAAAAAGATACTTGAAGAGCTACGTGTTCCAAAAAGCCAAATCATTACGGAGAACTTTCCCGGACACTAATGGTCTTCACGTATTTACTCTCTATTGAGGCCTAACCATATGAGATATACAGGTTTTGAGGGGGAAAATAATCAAATCTGCCACTCGATCAGAGATGGCAAAAGGTACCAGAGAAAAACTGTCAAAGACAACGTCGACGTGGTAATTATCGGCGCTGGCATAAGCGGTCTAACTAGCGCCTACAAGCTAAAAGACAAGTTTAGCGTCAAAGTCATAGAGAAGGAGAACAGAATAGGCGGTGCCTCAAAGAGAGGTAATTGGAAAGGAAGCTACTACTCATATGGAACAGCAGATACAGGACCAGATTATGAAATCAAATATGAAGGCAGAACAATCAATTTCCTAAAACAACTATTCCAAGAACTAAATGTACCGTGGCAAAAGGTCTCTGACCCATCAGATGCATTCCATTTCAGGAATCACCTAGTCTTAGACCCTTTCTGTCGCTGCCACCCAGATCTACCTACTTCCAGAGAAGAGAGGAAAGGCTTCGAAGATGCAATTTCATACCTAGAGGAGTTTAAGGAGAGATATGGAAAACTAACCATACCACCTGAGGCCAGCCCTCCGGAATGGGAGCAGCTAGACAAGAAAAGCCTAAGAGAACTATTCGCAAATTCGGGTGAATATTTTCTTCTATTCCTGGACAGATATAGCCAATCTACCTTCGGCGCAACTTCCAATGAGATATCCGCTTTTGAAGGACTCTATTATCTAAGTCGTGAGTTGGACGAGAGATATACCTGCCCCGGCGGTAACGCATGCGTCTCTGAAGCCTTATCGAATCACCTCGAGGGCAAAATTGAACTCAATTCTACAGCCGTTTTGGTTGAGCAAGAGAATGACACCTGCTACGTAACCTATGTTGATGCTCAAGGTTCAGAAGTGACCCTGGAATCCAGATCCGTAATAATGGCTTGCCCAAAACACTATGCCCCATACATCGTGAAAGGCCTTCCCGAAGATCAGAAACGAGCTTTTAGAAAAGTACGCTATGATTCATACATAGTCGCAAATGTGTTTACGAATGACGTCATCTACGACGCCGCCTTTGCAACTTATTTTGATGATACAATATTTACGGATATGATTATCGCGGATTGGATTGTGACGTCTGGAAACAAGAAAGTTGGTTCAGGCGAACCTGAAGTCTATACTCTATACTGCCCAATGGGGGAACGCGGAAGATACAAGGTATTAACTGAGACTGCAGAGACGTGGATCAGCCAAATAACAAATGGAATAAATAGATATTTTCCACGAGCAGAGAAAAAGATAGTTGACATAAGACTATTCAGGTATGGACATCACTACGTTTTGGGATATCCGGGATTTATAACGGGCCCCAGAACTATCGCGAAAAGACCTTTTGGAAACATATTCTTCGCCAAAGATGACATGCAGGGAGTACCTTGTCTAGAAAGCGCAGTCTGGAGCGGACTCGATGCTGCAAATGGGATATTACAGAAAATGGGGTAGAATTAGTGCGCGCTATGATCGATGCAATATCCGTCATTAAGACCGTTCAGCACGTAAGTACTTCGATAGCACTATTGTATGGCGATGATGATTATCGGCACCACTATCATTAGCATAGCCCACATAAAACCTAGCTTTGGAACGTCTATTTTTCCAACTTTAGTTACATACCTCTCCATAATGGCAAGAGGCGTCAGCACCAAAAGCATCAGATTGAACGCGATTGCTGACAGGTCTACAATTCTACTCTCAACAGGCAAATAGTTCAAGAATGGTTGCGGGTCAGGCCATCTGACAAGGAAGAAGATCAAGGGCATATGCACAAGCCCCAAGTACGCGAAATTTAGAAAGTGTATCTTAAGCCATGCCTTCAACCTGGGCCTTGGATTCAAGAGTTCAACATCACGTCGCCTATCGATTAGGTACATTAGAACAGCAATTGTCAACAAGGAGCATGCAGCAAATGTCGCTTGGATTCCCGACCAGAAACCCAAGAACGTTGGTATTGTAAGAAAAGACGAGAAAACCGCTATGAGTTGGCATGACAGTTTGCGAAAGTGATAGGTCAATCCAACCGTTACGAACACCAAAGCCATAGCGAAATTGTGAGCCCACCTAGGGTCTGCCTCATAGAAATGGAAAGCTGGCCCGATCCAGAATACGAGCCAAAATAAACCTTGTATTAGGATACCAGATCCAGGAGTCATGAGTTTGCCCATCTTGATGTTCATAGGCATCACCACATCATAGGGCTCTTCCGTGAGAATATGAGGGTTACCGCGCGCGCTTGGTTGCGCCTTGTGCGCTACTTGCTTAGAGTCCTGTCAATAAGGAGTTTGAAAACTCCATTCTCGCTCGCTATTTGTATCCTGACAAGTCTAGAGGGGTCTTTGAAGGACTGCCCTTCCTTGAAAGCAGCATTACTCAAACCAGTTGTCGAAGGATCCGCATTAACCACCCTCACAATTCCACTGCCAACTGGACGCCTTTCATCAACATCCATTATCAGGACTCCGTTGCTCGGCAGGCTACTGTCAAAGCCAGATTGAGTTCTAACCTCGATCAGGTAATACCTTCCTAGCGCATTTGGAAGAATCAAAGCCTGTACCAGTCCTCCCGCAGACTCTTGGGGGCCCATTATGATTTCATTCTTGACCCCCGCAGAGATCGTTCTTGTCTTGATGGGCCACCCTAGAGCTATTTTGCACCATGCTGACGGGTGTGAAGGACTCGATCCTCCTGGTTGGCCATTGCGCAGACCCGTATCCATAATATCCCAAGGCCCCATGTACAGACTGCGACTGTTTTCTGGGTAGAGATCTGGAAGCCCCAGACTATGCATGAATTCGTGAGCATACACTCCGAGAGGATCTATGTTTCTGGCCTCTTTCTCAGGGAGGATTATTACGCTGTTCATGACCAACCCATCTGCATAGACAGGCGGTCTACATCTAATGTAGGCTGACCAGATGTCGGCTAGTGTTCCTGTTGTCTCTTGGCCCATTCCAGCATGGACTATCAATATGTGTGTGTAGAGTTTGAAGTTGATCTGGTTGTCAACTGCATGGATGGCGTCCTGGAATAAGGTTCGGATCTGCATGTCCATTAAGGGCCCAAAATCACGCCCGTAGTATGTAATCTCATATGGGAGTGCGACCCAGTCGGTCATGTCACCAACGATCCATGTGGAGTTATAGGAGACTTCCGTAATGTACCTGTTGAGGTCTCCGTAGATTCTTCTTCCAAGTTCATTCTTGGCAGTCTGGTGCTTTAGGTCTTTGAACTCCACCAGTATTGTGATTACACGCTGTTGTCCTATGGAATTTGGCGTGTTAAAGACATCGTAAGATGCAGTCGAAAACGCCGATACGTACACGTTACCTATCGAAAGCTGGAGTAGCAGCACAGACAATATGAGTATAAACGCGCGGCTGCAGGTGCTCGACATGTCTTCACCATGACTCTTGCGACCTCAACCCTCGTCAGAGCGCGAATAAACCCTTTTAGTAGAATTTGCTGTTGTTGAAACTACACTCCTTCATACGCCCAGCTAGAGAGAGCAATCTAAGCGCGACAGCGCACATGCAGGAGTTTAAGCGTGCGCTGTGATCGCACTCAACGGGCTTACCGAAAAATCGCCACTGAGAAGTCATGCTTTCGGTGGATCATAGTAGAGCAGATTGTAAGCTTTTACCGCGTGACCAATCGCGTCTGTTCTCTTTCCTTGCTCAACAAGCTTTCTCGCCGCGGCATATTCCTTCTTAGCTTCTGAAAGCTCAGACTCCTCTGAGATCTCAACAAGTTGCCCAGCTAGCAGAATCATCTCGTCAAGGAAAGTGTAGTCTAGGTAATTGAGCCCTTCGTAGTGTTCCATACGATCTTTGTCGCCTTCAAAGGGCTTTCTTTCTCTGGAGAGTTCTGCCACTCTTCGACCCGATTCTACAATAGTATTGATGGTCTGCTCAAAATTGAACCTTGAAACGGGGTTAGGCTCTACTCCTCTAATGCGCCTGTGATAAAAGAAACGATAAATTGTCTGCACGGAGGAACATAATCCTCTTCCAGTTCCTCCAGCCACTGAGATCCCCAATCCATATTTGCCATTCATATCGATGATCTTAAGCAGGTCCATAAAGTCTTTAGTCAAACCATTGATGCCGCCCCAGTATACTGGGGCACCTATGACTATACCATCGGCTTCCTCCCATAGCCGGTCCAGTTCTTCAGGGCATTTGGCGTTCTCCGTGTAGAAGTGAATTGCATAATCAACGAGGTAGACTTTCTCTGCCTTTTCACCAGCCGACTCTACTCCTTCCAAACATTGGGACACCAATCTATCTGTCAATTTGCCTTTTCTTGGACTGCCAACAATACCGAGAATCATTTCCACCACGACGATTTCAAGCACTAGAGCCTGGTTAAAGCAGGATTCTACCGCGTTGAATGAGATTTCTTGGCTCGTACTGATATTTTGGCGTTGTGGCTTGCGGCTTTTAGCCACCTATCGTAGATTCTGAGGCGCTCCAACCCTGCTTCAATTCCTTTCTTAGCTTCGGGTATTCCATTTTCTTCGAAGAATCTCTCGAATTCCTCCACTCTTCCAATTCCTAAGATTGGAATGGTTGACAGCAAGACTCGGGAGAGCGTTGCGGTACCTTCATAGAGCTTCCTCAGTCTTGCTATGTTAATCTTGATCCACAGCCAAGTCGTATCTCTGGCGCTAGAGTTAGTTGCCGCCAAAATCAGCATTGAGGCCAGGTCTTGTTTCTTTATCTCGCCACTCAGGATCAGCCCAAGAGACAAAGCTACCAGTGAAGGATCCTTGAAATTGACTAGAGCTTCTCGTAGTCTATCTCGGTCCTCGTCCCAGGTGCACTGCCTGTACTTGTTCAGTATTACCTCAGGATTGCCGTGTGTTCTGGCATAAGCTATTGCGACTGCAGTCTTC
>JAPKYM010000194.1 GCA_026394315.1 Candidatus Bathyarchaeota archaeon
CCTTTTGGCCCTTGATACGCCCATACAATTCATTTTCGGGTGGCGATTCTACAGAGGCACCTATGACGCGATTCGCAACAGAGTGGGAAACATGGATGCCCTGATAGCTTTGGGCACAAGTGCGGCTTGGATCTACAGTACCGCCATAACGCTGTTTCCATCGTTCTTTCCTTCTGGCGGAGTTTATTTTGATACTGCTGCGGTAATAGTCACGCTGATTCTTATCGGAAGATTTCTCGAACATCTAAGCAAAAGAAGAGCCTCCGAAGCAGTCAGGAGACTCATGGATCTTCGGCCTCGACTTGCGCACCTATTGAGAGATAAACAAGAAATCGAAATACCTGTCGAACAGATCCAAGTAGGAGATATTTTCATAATACGGCCTGGCGAGAAAATCCCAATTGATGGTAAGGTGGTTGAGGGCCACTCTACCGTGGATCAGTCCATGATCACGGGAGAAAGCATCCCTATAGAAAAGAATCCTGATGATGAGGTCATAGGTGCTACAATAAACAAAACAGGCCTGCTAAAAGCTGAGGCTACAAAAGTTGGCCAGGACACTGCCTTGGCTCAGATAATCAAGCTTGTTGAGGAAGCGCAGATCGGAAGAGCCCCAATACAAAAGATCGCTGACCGTGTTGCAGCCTACTTTGTTCCCGCCGTGATAGCTATCGCCTCAGTATCAGCCTTCTATTGGTATTTCATAGGAAAGATAGGACTACAATTCTCCCTTCTAGCGTTCGTGTCGGTAACAGTAATAGCCTGTCCCTGTGCTCTCGGCATAGCTACTCCAGCAGCTCTCCTCGTAGGTACGAGTAAAGGTGCCCAAAACGGTATCCTGATCAAAGGCGGCGACTATCTAGAACTCGCCCGAAAGCTAACAACTGTAGTATTCGACAAGACGGGCACACTGACCGTGGGAAAACCTTCTGTGACTGATGTAATATCCTGCGGTGAATTTAGGGCAGATACTATTGTCATGTTTGCAGCATCGGTTGAAAAAGGCTCGGAGCATCCCCTGGCTGAAGCAATTGAAAAGGAAGCGTCATCTCGTTCTCTCCGATTGCTGGATCCAGCTGAATTCGTGGCAATTCCCGGAAAAGGTGTGAAAGCAAGAATCGAAGACAAAGAAGTCCTTCTCGGCAATAGGAAGCTCATGTCTGAAATGGCAGTGAGTCTCCTGAGAATAGAAGAAACGATCAAGAGGCTGGAGGAAGAGGGCAAGACCGTGATCTTCATGGCAGTCAACGGTGAACTTGCCGGTGTGATTGCAGCAACCGATACTCTGAAGGAATATGCGACCGAAGCAATAGCCGAATTAAAAGAGATGAACATTGAAGTCGTAATGCTGACTGGTGATAATGAGCGGACAGCCAACGCAATTGGAAGAGCACTCGGCATAGAACGAGTGTATGCTGAGGTCCTGCCTCAACAGAAAGCAGAAGTAATCGAGACTCTTCAAAGCGAGAAGAAAGTTGTCGCAATGGTCGGTGACGGCATAAATGACGCCCCGGCCTTGGCCAAAGCAGATGTGGGAATTGCCATAGGCAGCGGAACCGACATCGCTAAGGAAACTGGGGGAATTGTTCTTGTCAAAGAGGACCTAAGAGATGTTGTCACTGCCATAAGGCTCAGCAGAATCACAGTAAGGAAGATTAAACAAAACCTTTTCTGGGCCTTTTCGTATAATGCCGCCCTTATCCCGATTGCTGCAGGAGCATTGGTGCCATTCTTTGGAGCACAAGTATATGATGTTCTTCCCTTCCTTGCTGCAGGTGCAATGGCTCTCAGTTCAGTTACTGTGATAATTAACTCACTCTTACTTGAAAGATTCAAACCTGCCTTTCAAAAATAGAATCTGCAGGCGAAATTTTTGAGCGAGAAAAACATCAGGAACAAAGATACTTCTGAAAAAGCTGTCGGGCCGTCGAAAAAATCTAAAGGGTCTCGCGTCATCGTCTCGGTGACTGGAATCAACTGCGCCACCTGCGCACTTGCCCTAGAGAAACAAGTGAAAAGAATGAAGGGCGTAGACGACGTTAAAACCGCGATAATGCTGAACAAGGTTTTCATAGATTATGACCCAACTCTTGTCGACTCAGCTACAATAAGAAAAGCGATAGACAAGACAGGTTACAAAAGCTACATGAGCGTAGAGGAAAAATGAACGCCCCGTAGCCCAAATGAGTTGTGGACGCAAATCCATTGTGTAAGCAATAAGCGCTCGCTTAAAAGGGACTACCGTATTACTGGTGAGGAGTTACAGCTTAGTACTCAGGATGTTCTAGACGCGCGCGCTGCCTTCCAAGATAATGGAAATGTCAAATGCTAGCACGTTAGCATAGTATTTCAAGCATCTCGACTGCACAATAGACGAGGTTATGCGTATGCCGAGACGGAGCGATATTCGTAAGATAATGATCATTGGATCCGGACCTATCGTAATCGGGCAGGCATGTGAATTTGATTATTCTGGAACGCAAGCATGCAAGGCTTTACGGTCATTGGGCTACGAGATTGTGCTGGTCAACTCAAACCCAGCGACAATTATGACAGATCCCGCTATGGCGGATGTCACCTACATCGAGCCGCTTAATCTAGAATCCATGATAAAAATTATCGAGAAAGAGCGGCCAGATGCCATACTTCCCAACCTTGGTGGACAGACTGGCCTTAACCTGAGTGCAAGCCTGGCACAGTGCGGCGCACTTGACAAGTACAACGTCAGAGTAATCGGGGTTGAGCCTGATGCGATCAGGCGGGGCGAAGACAGGCTTGCCTTCAAAGAGACTATGCTGGAACTGGGCATTGACATGCCTCAGAGTAAGATCACCCACAGTGTAAAGGAGGCCGAGGCAATTGCGAAAGAGTTGGGTTATCCAGTGGTCGTGCGCCCCGCCTATACCTTGGGTGGCACCGGTGGCGGTCTCGCCTACAACGTCGAAGAACTACGCGTAATTGCAGCTCGCGGAATTGCGGCAAGCTTGATTGGACAGGTGCTTATTGAGGAATCAGTCGAAGGCTGGGAAGAGCTGGAACTGGAGATCATCCGTGACTCGAAGAACCAGATGATAACGGTGTGTTTTATCGAGAACGTTGATGCCATGGGCGTTCACACTGGCGATTCCTTCTGCACGGCGCCTATGCTAACCATTGACACAGACTTGCAAGAACGTCTTCAGCAGTTTTCCTACAAGG
>JAPKYM010000330.1 GCA_026394315.1 Candidatus Bathyarchaeota archaeon
AACACTGAAGGAAGCAAGACTTCTTCGCAAGCAGAACAAAGGACTGATCTTGGCCGGGGAGCGCGAAGGGTTGAAGCCGAAAGGATTTCAGCTAGGGAACTCCCCGAGCGAGTTCATGAGGTCTGATCTTGACGGCAAACAAATTGTGATGACGACTACCAACGGAACGATGGCTCTAGAATACTCAAAAGGGTCAAGATGGTTGCTTGTGGGCTCATTCATCAATGCCCGTGCAGTTTCAGAAGCTGCTTCAGCAATCTCAAAGAAAAGAAAAGGGATTTCGATAATCTTGGCTTGTAGGTTAGGAAGGTTCTTTCTTGAGGATTTCCTTTGCGCAGGCTTACTGGTCTCGAACATGACTGATAGGCTCACAGATATGAATGATGAAGCGAGGGCTGCAAGACTTGCGTGGCTGGGTGTCAAGTCCGACTTCAGAAAAGTAGTTCGGAAGAGCGAGCACGCGGTGTATCTTAGGGAGATTGGATATGAAAAAGATGTGGAACTTTGCCTCCAAAGGGACACCTATGATCTTGTTCCACATCTCAAAGAGAACAAGATAATTAGATTGTAAGGTCGGCCGCAAACTGTTTTTTTGGGAGAAAAAGGATCATCGCGCGCCAGAAGAATGATACGCATGCCAGACCAAAAGCTTACCAAGACTTAGGAGAAAGAGCCCGAAGTATCGGAATGAATCGCAAACGTTATTTATATACGGCAAGCAGAGGTGTGGGTGATCGCGCGCGCTCGGCCTTATCAAGTTCCAGAATCTCGGAATCTTGCTAGGAGGTGCGGAGTAGGTGGCAACTCAGCCTAATGCCTTCAAATCATTCTGTACTCTTGCTTAACTCTGAATCGTCATCGTTGCCTTTTCAGTCTTCCACTTCTTCGGAGATAAGCGTTGCTGGTTCTCCTTGTAATCTGCTGGTTGGATTCCCTAAGCTCCTCCAGTCTTTCGTTTATCACGCCTAGTGAGACTTTTTGTGGGTCGATTGAGATGGTCATGCGGGGTGTCAAGTAGGTATTCTTGATTGAGCCGAAACAGCCGGGGTGTCTGGCGTTGTAGAAGGATTCCCACCTAAGGTAGTCTTCGAGGCTGAGGTGGGCTTCAAAGAGCAGGAGATTATATCGCCCCTCGCTGATCCGATATGCCAGGCTGATATGTGGGTCCGAGTGAATGTCATGCATGAATTGATCATATGACTTCCTTACTTCTAGGAGTGAGAACACCAAGAGGAAGTTGGGGGGAACGAAAAATGAAGGGAATCTACACACCGGTCTAAAGAGCACTTCTGCGTCGATCAGCTTACGGATTCTATCACTCACTGTTCTCCTATGGACTCCCAGCTCTTTTGCAAGGAGATTCTCATTGACTGATATGCCTTCGCCACTGGTCAGGGAAGTGAGGACATTCAATGAGAGCTCATCAAGTTCGCATCCGTTGATTTCAGTTGTGGTTTTTTCTAGGAAACCCTGTTTGATGAGCTGAACGGCAGCGCTCGGATCATACTTCTCCATGAGTACATTTGAAAGATATATCGCGGTTGATGGGATACGTTCTGCTCTGCCCGGTATTTTTCTCTCCTTCACTATGGCCTCTCGCCAAGTGTGGTAGCCCCAGAGGTTCTTGTGAAGTTCGAAAAGCATCATGTTGTATTCCCCTTCACGTATGCGAAAAGCAGCGAAGATGCTGGCGTCTTCCTTTAGCCATTCCTGAACCTGCTCACTATCGGGCAAATCTGCATATGCTGCCACCAATAGCGATCTTTCTCTGAACAGTGCAAGAAATGGGAAGATCGGTCTGTCGATGACTCCGTGTACGGTGAGATCTCTGACCCTTTCACGAACAGTATTTCGATGTCGCCTAAGCCGCTTCGCAAGGTAGCTGAGATTTATGCTCAGCCCTTGGCCGGAACATAGCTTGCTCAACAGTTGTAGATTTAGCTCGTCTAGTGGCATACTTGATGGTTCAACGGATGGACTCCTGCTCGTTGTGATCACCCACGCTTATGCGAGATGCTTTTTCTGTCGCAAATGAGTTTACTTGAGTATAATTATGATATATGTTTTCGACCTTTAAGAATATTCACTAGAATTGCATCTGACAATCCACATAATCACTTCAGTGAGGAGGTATTCTTGAAAAGGGTCTACGCTATAGAGGAACACTGTATCGGCTGTCGTCTTTGCGAAGTACGTTGCGTTACGCAACACTCCAAGTCCAAAGACGTCGTGAAAGCTCATAGGAAGGAAATTCCCACGCCAAGCCGAGTAAAAGTGCAAGAGCAGGGCGCAATTTCCTTCGCCGTGCAATGTCGTCACTGTGAAGAGCCGGCATGCGTCTACTCTTGTCTCTCAGGCGCAATGAGCCGAGACCCCTTAACTGGCATTGTTACACACGACAACGAGAGATGCATCGGATGCTGGACTTGCGTGATGGTTTGTCCCACAGGGGCGGTAATTCCAGATGTTAAGACGCGCAAGGTAGCTGCCAAATGCGACCTCTGCATCGGTCTCGAGATTCCAGTCTGTGTGCAGAACTGCCCCAATCGAGCTCTAGTCTACCAGGAGGCCTCTCCTTGAACTTCAAATATGTAATCATAGGAGGGTCAGCGGGCGGAATCGGAGCTGTTGAGGCAATCAGAGGCATAGATAGAAACGGAAGCATTGCCGTCATATCTGATGAGTCAACGCCACAGTACTCCAAACCCATGATCTCTAAATACCTCAGTGGAGCTGAATTAGAGGAGATAGTATCTCGACCACTGACTTTCTGGAATGAACACATGGTAAACATACTGGCTGGAAAAAAGCGGCTAAAGTTGATGCCCTGTCCAGAAAGGTGATCTTGGATGACGGCATAGAATTTGTCTTCGAGAAATTGCTTATAGCCACCGGTGGAAAGCCGATAGTCCCGAATATACAGGGCGTCGAAAAAAAGGAGTCTACACCTTCACAAGCCTCACAGATGCCAAGGCACTCCTTGACAAGTTACCAGGCTTAGACCGGGTGATTGTTGTGGGTGGCGGGCTGATCGGTATCAGCCTTGCTGAAGCCCTAGTGAAGATAGGAAAGAATGTCACAATAGTCGAGTTGAAGGATAGAATCCTTAGCCTTATTTTGGACTCCGAGGCCTCGGGTCTGGTCTCTGAGGTTGTCGAAGAAGCGGGTGTCAAGATAGTTACGAGACGATCTGCAACGAAGATAGTGGGTAGAAAGAATGCTGAGTCAGAGGTCGGCGGGGTTGTTCTCGATGACGGAACAGAGCTTGCCTGCGACCTAGTGGTATTCGTCATAGGTGTGACACCGCGAATCGATATGATTGACCCCAAGCAAATCAGGGTGAATCGTGGGGTCGTCGTTGACCGGTTCATGACCACCTCAGTGCCAGACATCTACGCATGCGGAGACGCAGCCGAAGCTTACGACTTCACCACTGAAGATTCAAGACTCCTCCCTCTGTGGCCACTTGCATATGTTGGAGGCCGGGTTGCGGGTTCGGATATGGCAGGACTTAGACTCAAATACCCGGGTGGAACACAGATGAGTTCGCTAAACTACTTTGGACTGCCAGTGATCTCCGTTGGGATGACAAATCCACCAAACGGGGAGTATGAAGTTCTTTCAAATCTCAATCGTGAAATCAGGGCCTACCGAAAGATGGTACTGCGTAGCAACAAAATCGTAGGAGTGATCTCCGTCGGTAAGGTCAAAGGTTCAGGCATCATTTTTGACCTGCTGAAGAACAAAGTCGATGTCGGAGAGTTCAAGCAAAAAGTAGTCTCAGATGACTTCGGTCTCATCCATCTGTCAGAGCCAGTGAGACTCAAGATGCTAAGGAGGAATTGAAATGAGCATATGGGAGCAGAACAATCCATACGGTGATCCCAAGGTCATAGACTCCTGAAGTCTGTTTGGGATGATGGACCTATCAGGTCAACGATTCGGCTCAAAAGACCCCGTCAACGCCATCGCGAACATGCATGATCGCGGAAATGGACTGGGCGGGGGGGTTCGCAGTATACGGTCTATATCCAGAGTTCGAAGACGAATACGCACTGCACATAATGTACACGGATATGGAGGCAAAACGGAATGTTGAAGCTCAACTTGAGAGGGGGTTCGACCTACTAAAGAGCGAAGAAGTTCCATCAAGGGAAGCCAATGTTAGGGATCCACCGATACTATGTAGGTACTTCACACATCCAAAGAGAATGCCCTCCACGCAGAGTCCTGATAATTACGTCGTGGAGAAAGCCATGAGAATCAATACCGAGACTGGAAAAGCCTTCGTCTTTTCAAGCGGAAAGAATATGGCAGTCTTCAAAGGTGTCGGCTACCCAGAAGATGTGGCAGACTTCTTCATGCTCGAAGAGTATCAGGGCTATATGTGGACATGTCATGGCAGATTCCCCACAAATACTCCAGGTTGGTGGGGAGGAGCACACCCCCTCAATATCTTGGATTGGACCGTTGTTCACAATGGCGAGATATCCTCCTACGATGCCAACAGACGATATCTCGAGATGTTCGGATACAACTGCACAATGCAGACGGATACAGAGGTACTAGCCTACGTGTTTGACCTCCTTATGAGAAAACAACGACTTCCAATCGGAATTGTTTCGAGCATACTTGCTCCCAAGCTCTGGAGCGAGATAGACAAAATGGATGAAAAGGATCGTGAACTCTACACAACACTTCGAGCTACTTACGCCAGCCTTCTGATCAATGGACCCTTTTCAATAGTCGTCGCAAGGCATGGAGAGATGATCGGACTCACCGACAGAATAAAACTGAGGTCTATGGTTGCCGGAACAAAGGGAAGTAAGCTCTACATATCCTCTGAAGAGTCAGCGATGAGGCTTGTCTCCCCTGTCTTGGACAGATGCTGGGCTCCCAGAGGCGGCGAACCCGTGGTGGGGCGGCTCGGATCGAGCCAAGTTCAGAGTGTCCTAACACAGGAGGCTACTGTATGCTGAAGAGCTACCTGTATCCTGAGTTCTATGTTGAACGGGACCTAAACAAGTGCGTCCGATGCAAGGTCTGCGTCAGGCAATGCACATACGAGACACACAAGTATGACGCAGAGGATGATATCATCGTAAGCGATAACGAGAAATGTGTGAACTGTCAGAGATGTGTGGTCTTCTGTCCGACCCGAGCATTGACGATAAGAAAGAACCCTGTGGCGTATAAGGAGAACTTCAACTGGACACACGACGCGATAGTGAACTTGAAAAAACAAGCGGAGACAGGAGGCATAGTCTTAACGGGCATGGGGTCAAGCAAACAAAACTTGGCATACTTTGACAGAATCCTTCTGAACGCCAGTCAGGTGACAAACCCGTCAATCGACCCATTGAGAGAACCAATGGAACTTGTAACATATCTCGGATCGAAGCCAGACAAGGTTGAGGTAAACCAAGATACAGAAGCAATAAGCCTGCATACGAAGCTATCACCACAACTCAGACTCGAATCACCAATAATGTTCTCCGCAATGTCCTACGGAGCAATCAGTTTCAACGTACATCAAGCACTAGCCCAGGCAGCAAGCGAGTTCGGTACATACTTCAATACAGGAGAAGGAGGACTTGACAAGAGGCTCTACAAGTACGGCCAGAACACAATAGTACAAGTTGCTTCAGGCAGGTTCGGGGTTCATAAAGACTACCTTGATGTTGGAGCAGCTGTAGAGATCAAAATTGGACAAGGGGCCAAGCCTGGAATTGGAGGCCACCTACCTGGCGAGAAAGTCACCTCTGACATATCCAGAACCAGAATGATCCCAGAAGGAACTGACGCTCTTTCTCCAGCACCTCAACACGACATATACTCAATCGAAGACCTGTCGCAGCTCATCTACGCCCTTAAAGAAGCCACAGACTACAGGAAACCAATATCCATCAAGATGGCTGCAGTACACAATGTTGCAGCAATTGCTAGCGGCATAGTTCGTGCAGGCGCCGATATTGTGGCGATTGACGGAGTAAGAGGCGCAACAGG
>JAPKYM010000034.1 GCA_026394315.1 Candidatus Bathyarchaeota archaeon
GATCTTCATTCTAAGAGCTGAGATATTAGCTAGCCCATAATAGAAAAGCGAAGCGAAGGTGCTTATAGCTACAACCTCTCTCAAATCAGCAAACAAGGCGAGTATAGCCATAACGGAGCCAATTATCAAGATCGAGTAGTGAGGAGTCGCGTATCTCAAATGTAGTCTACTCAAGAAATTAGGCAGATCATTCTTCCTGGCCATGGAAAAAGCCATACGGGAGACTCCTAGGATCGAAGTAAGCAAGACACTCCCAGTCGCAAACAATCCGCCGAGAGAGACTATAGAGGTTAACGCTGGACTGCCAACAATGCTTATCGCTTCAGTGAGAGGCGATTTTGACTTTCCCAATCTTTCGGGGCCTACAAGACCTATGGCCACTGTACCAACCAGGAGGTATATGGCTGTTGATGTGACTAGTGCGAGAATTATCGACCGTGGAACAACACGTTTAGCGTCCTTAACTTCCTCGCCCAAAACAGCTATTCTGGCAAAACCGCCGTAGGCGAAGAAGATGAAGAAGGCGCCGTACAAAACTCCTGTCTCAGAAGGGATGAATGGGCTGTAGTTTGATGCGTTCAAATGAAAAAGGCCGACCGCAGAAAAAACCAGGAGAATTGATACCTTTGCTAAAACGAGTATGTTGTTGAACGCTGCTGAATGATGAATGCCAATGTAATTGAGAGCTGTGAACATTATGCAGACAATTGCTGCAATCAGTCTCGAATCAACTACAGGAAATAATGCAGTGAAGTAATATGAAAAAGTAAGAGAGACCGCTGGACCTGCAAAGACGTATGAGACAATCCACATCCAGCCCGCAAGGAAACCCATAAAAGGTGATACGAGTTGGGAGGCAAATTCGTAGATACTACCTTCTGCAGGCAACCATGCGGTCAACTCCACAAAGCTCAGAGCGGTTAACAGAGAGATGATTGCTGCAATCCCCATTGAGATTATGAGCGCCGGGCCCGCAAGACCGGCAGTTATTCCCGTTACAGTGAATATGCCTGCGCCAATAATGGCACCTATGCCCATGGCCGTAGCGTCGAATGCTCCTAAGGTCGGCCTGAGCTGACTTTTAGGGAATTCAAGGTCAGCTCGGACCTTATTGGAAAACCTACATCCACGAGTACCTTTGCACTGGACTTCATCCGAATTATCTCAACAATTGTCCCTGCGAGGTTATTGCAGGTGCATCCACACCATTTTTGATTCCTGATAACCGGCTCACACGACAGGATAACATCTTCAGGCTTGATAGTAACCAGAACCTTTTCTCCGTTCACATTTCCAATTGTGTTTGCCAAGATCTCTGTTGTATTTATTTCGATCCTGGCAAGATCAAATGAATCATGACTGATTCTTCCTTCATAGACATTGAGCCCAAGGAACTCTGCTACAAATCTTGAATTTGGTTTCTCCAAGACTTCGTTGCGGTGACCAATCTGTTCGATCCACCCATTTCCCATGACTGCTATTTTATCAGAAATGGCGTATGCCTCAGCCAAGTCGTGGGTTACATAGATACATGTTATCCCAAGGATTTTCAGGCGACTCTTGAGCTCGGTTCTCATGGTTTCCCTGATTTGTGGATCAAGTGAAGCAAGAGGCTCATCAAGAAGCAAGACTTCCGGATTTGTGGCTGCGGACCTTACAAGGGCGACACGTTGTTGCTGTCCCCCACTGAGCAGGTGAGGATGCGACTTAGAACGGTCTTGAAGCCCTACAAACTCAAGGAGTGAGTGAGTCTGCTTCTTAATCTCATGCTTGGGTAAGTGCATAGACTTCAAGCCATAAGATACATTCCCATGCACCTTCATATGGGGGAAGAGGGCGTAGTTCTGGAAGACGTATCCTATCTTCCGCCTTGCCGGCTTCACATGAATTCTGCGTCTCCCCACGCACCCATCAACAAGAACTTTGTCGATGAAGACCTCTCCTTCGTCAGGTTGGCAGAGGCCGGCGATTATGTTGAACATCGTCGTCTTTCCGCATCCGCTAGGTCCAACAACGGCGAGAATCTCATTTCTGTTCACATGTAGCGTGAGCTTTCTCAGCACTTCTCTGTCCCCGAATCGCTTACAGACTGCCCTAAGCTCAATCACAAGCTCACACCATAACTCCTGATTTAGCAACCTAGAGGACGAAGGGATAGAGAATGGGGTAACAATAGAATTGTCAGAGACCCATTCAATGCTGCAGGATCTTCAGCCATTAGCAGGCACACGCCCAGTGGCATGGTCATGGTTACCCTCAGAGGATTTTGCACACAAATCTGGGGACAGGCAATTTAGATGCTCATGAATCCCCATTCTTGGATAAGCTCCATACTCTCTTCTGAGAATACATAGTCAACAAACGTGATCGCAAGACGAAGTTGCGGTGTATTAGTTAGCACAGCTATCTGGTAGGATGTCTTAATATTCAGTTCAGGCGGGATAGATATCGCCTGCAACTTCGCTCCTTTGACAGCCACATCCGAAAGATACACAACCCCAGCGTCGGCAAGGCCATTCATGACTTTGGTTACGACTTGTTGAGCGTTCGCCTCGTAGGCAACCACATTGGCGAGCACTTTTGATTTATATTTCTCTATCTCTGGCTTCTGGTAATATTTACTGTTGGGGTCTCCCCAGCTACTCTCTATCTTTGAAAGAACTTGGCTTGTGTAGTTGCCTATCGGTGTCTTGAAATCGGCCAGAACAATCCTTACACCCTTCTTCGTTAGGTCTTCCAGACTATTCAGCTTTGCAGGATTCTCTGCTGGCATAGCGATCGCTAGATAATTTTGGGCAAAAGTTCTTGATCTGTTATGAAAGATCAATCCGTCATTCCTGAGCATATCCATCTCAGTGATGCTGGCGGAAGCGAATACATCACACGGTGAACCTGATGTTATCTGTTCCCTTAGAGCGTTGGAGCTTGCCAGATTCAATATGATCTCTACATTATGCTGACTCTCAAACCTCGACTTGTACTCTCTAAACAGGTTGGTGAGTGAGGCCGCTGCGAAAATTCTGAGCTGCACTCTTGTCGCTTGGATGTAGTAGTGGTAGCTTGCTATGAGGCTGGCTGCCACCACCACGACCAT
>JAPKYM010000012.1 GCA_026394315.1 Candidatus Bathyarchaeota archaeon
TGTCGTGTCGTCGTCGCCATAGATGGTGAGCACACACACAAAAAATACCGAGACTCTTATTGGCTAGCGTAGCGAGCATCGCATTGGGGTAGTGGTGCTCACCAAAGGATAATCGAGGCTGTCGGTTTAAGAATCATTTAAGGCGTGATCATGATGCCCTTCACACCATTTCACTGGGGCCCAGGATTGCTGTTTGGACTGCTTCTTTTGAGTTACGTTGATCTGCCGACCTTGCTTGTGTCGAGCGTCGTTATTGATGTTGAACCTTTTGTAGTTCTAGCTCTGAATCTGCGGTATCCGCTCCATGGTTATCTTCACACTTTCGTCGGAGGGACCATCGTTGCGTTTCTGTTAGCCTTGGTCATGAGTAGGGTGAGAGGCACTCTTTTGCCTTTGATGTCATTCCTCAGGCTTGAACAGAAGACCTCATTCAAGAGTATTGTGATAGCATCGCTTTTCGGTATCTATCTCCACATTCTCCTAGACTCGCCTCTATACCCTGATATCAGACCGTTTTACCCTTTGCAGCTAAATCCTCTCCTAGGCCATAGTATGTTCATCAGCTTCGACATCTACACATTCTGCGTCCTGTCCTTCATTGGAGCTGCAATAGTCTACGCTGCGAGACTCTTCTTAGGAAAACAAGTAGAGAGGGCTTTTAGGGATCTTCAATGTAACCTCTAGACAGCGGCCTATTGTTTGAGGGGTAAAACATGGTGTTGACAGTAGCTGTCAGCAGTCTATTACTGAGTTGCAGTTGCTGCTGAAATATTACAGCTAACTTACTACTTGTTTACTCTGCGAGCGAAGCGAGCAGTGAGAGAAGTGTGTGTGTGCCCTAGCTGGTGAGAGCACCCTAATTTGAACCGCTAAAATGACAAGTTTGATAGCTTATGCCATTGATTTCTTGTTGGATGGTTCTTGCCCAAGCTGTCTCGCAGAAAGTTTCTTTACGCTGGTGCTGGAGCAGCTACAGCTGCCGGAATAGGATATTTGACAAAGAACTATTGGAGTCCACTTCTTGAAGGGACCACACCCACTTCTACCTTAATTCCAACTGCATCTCCGAAATCTGAGAACAATCCGCCATATGCTGACGTTACGTTAAAGAAGCCACGTTATATCAAGCCTTGTGTTGGACAAGAAGTTCAATTCAGTAATTCGTCAGGAGATCCTGATAGAGATTCCTTAACGTATCAATGGTTTGTAGATGAAAGACTTCGAAGTGATTCCAAAGATCTTGTCACAGAATTTGAGCAGGAAGGTAGACATAGTATCTCGCTGATAGTTTCTGATGGAAAACTGAAAGATGATACAGGATTTTACATTGATGTTGAGCCCGACCAGATATACCCTCCGCAGCCATTGTATGTGAAATACAAGGGAGCAAGTTACTATGTTGGACCGGCTGGTTCTGAATGGAGTAATTCTGTTCCGTCCGCAGAAGAGATGGATGAACAGTTAGACACTTTGCATGATGATCTTGGATGTAATGCTGTAATAGTAACTGGTGGTGGAAGTTTTGAGGATCGCATGATCGAATGTGGTGAAATGGCTGTAAGGAAGGGATTTGATCGTGTATACATCCAGCCCAGATATGTCGATTTTACTGTAGATGAAACAATTGAGAGAATTAGTAAATTTGCCCCGAAAGTAAGAAGTCTAAGAGAGATGTATGGTGATGTTGTAGGTTTTTGTTTTGGTCATGAATTTCCCTTCGAGACCTCTATTGTGAGAGGTGGTAGCTTTCTCGGTCGCTGGAGGACTGGAATGACAGGTGTGGATTGGGGTAAAGTAAAAAGTGTACTTCCAAGCATGTTCAGACGCATTATTGATATTTGCAAGAAGAATTATGGTTACCAAATTTCATACGCTGCTATGCCAGTCGAATGTGATGAAAATCTAGTACCGTGGTCTGATCCCATTTTTGAATCAGTGGGTGTAGACACATACATAACAGAAACTAATGAAATTGACAATGGAGAAAAATGGTGGTCTAACCTTTTCTCTCGATTGAGGGTATATAGAAAACCAATTTTTTCTTTTGATTGGGGAATGATGTCATACGTAGGAGCAGATAGGTGGGGTGGTTTGAGCCCATTATACTGTCGAGAGCCTCCATACGATGAGGAGCCTCAAGTAGCTTACACACGGAAAACACTAACAATGTTACATCGAGAGAGAATAGACGGATGTTTTTGGGTCATGTATAACGATAACTTCGATAGAGGACACGGGCTTTACAATCCTAATACTCATAGAAGAAAAAAAGGATTCTACATGTACAAGAGCTACCAGCGAGTAGGCACCTGAATTGGCGAGCGTCAAATAACAATCAATCGTTTAGAGTGTATCAGAAGGTTCCCTGTAGGCTGAAGTAAATGACAGACCCAATGGCATTCTAGACGCAGATTCTTGAAGTATGCTGGTGCTGCTGTTGCCGTAGGGGCAGTTGCAGGATATGAAATGTCCAAGTATCAGCAGCAACTAAGTCCAACAACACCTACTTCCATAACTACCACTTCTACTGGACCAACCGTAAGTCCAACTCCTACACAGCCGCCGACCTCTGCCCCAGAAGCAGCGAGTCCAACTCAAACCGTCATGACCACAGAGGAGAAACAAATAAGAGAACTCTTGAACTGCTATGCAGATTTATACAGTCACCACAAGTCGGGTGTTCTATCGAGTCTCTACACGGACGATGCAATTCTGATCTGGAAATTCCTCAATGGGAATACTCGTAAGCTCGAAGGAATTCACCAGATAAACTCATTCTACCTCGACATGTTTACAGGAGCTCAGATGGGTCTAATGAATTTCAGGATTGGAGAAGTACAAGTTTCAGAAAACAAAGTCAATGCCAACGCGAATTGCATGTACTCAATTATGTTTGAGAATGCA
>JAPKYM010000219.1 GCA_026394315.1 Candidatus Bathyarchaeota archaeon
GTTGTTGGTGTTGTTGTTGGGGGAGACGGTGTTTCGGTAGGTTCAGGTGAAGGGTTGGTAAGCATGACTTTTGCAGCTCCTTCAGCAGGCTCAGAATCAATCAATACGAGCTGCTTGTTCTGCTCCGCCGCGGTCTGTGCAGTTGCATAGAAGGCATCGTTGCCTCCAATGTCGACAAAAGTCAACCCGGTGATCTTGAGAGTAGACCCTTGAATAGTGTATTGGAGTTTCTTCACCCTGCCTGCTCCTTGCTCAACGTAGTAGGCTCCCTTAGTATTTTGAAAGTATCCAAGAACAATGCTGCCGAAACTCTGGTTCTCGCCATAAGCGAATAGGTTGATGTCGTAGATGTATTTGTCCACGAACTTGCCCTCTACAACATACAGTATGACGAGAGATCCGTTTTCAAGAAGTTGGAAGCTGACCTGCAGGACGTCAGCGTCGGGATCATTTACATTTCCCTTTCTTCCCTTTATGATGGCTTCTTGCTGACCCCAGGCGTTGCCGGCCAGGATGACTCCACTGAAGAGCAGAAACAGAAATCCAAAACATATGGTGCGACGCAACGGGTTCACGTCACTTAGGGTCAGAGATCTCGGATTTAAATTAACAGGTCTCTCCATCGTCTATTGAGAAGCGCGCGTTTCTCATTCCAACGAGGCAAATCAGAATAATCTTACAATACGACCTCGGGCCGAGTCCAAAGTAATACGGCGCATTTAATACGCTGCAAGAGGTAGTATAGGTTACGTTGAATGATCTCACCGACGAAGATGAAGTGACTCTTGAAAAAATCTATGTGTGCTGATTGTCGATTTGAAGATAGTTTATGTGTGATCCGAAGGGCAAGTTTCAAGGACCACTCTTGTTTCTTTCGTGATAAAAGAGAGTTAGGCAGGTAGTCTCGCTTGCCTTCTTGTCTGGTCCTATGCCTAATTAGTGCAAGCTAGATCGCAAACAAACTGTTTAAAAGTTTGAAGATCAGAATAAAGGGAACGTTGGCGGCCATAGCTGGAAGCTAGGACCCGTTCCCATTCCGAACACGGAAGTGAATCTTCCAGGCGATCTAGGCTGTAGTGTTGTGCGAGAGCCTACGCGAACCCTAGACCGCTGCCAACTCCTCTTCACAGACTCAGCCCTGAGAGCTTCGTGAAAGGTTTAATAGTATCCGCAAACGCTCTACTCGACAACTTACCTTTGAGGCATAAATTCTTGCTCGATTGGCTATCCCCGCTAGGAATTACAGGAACCGACAGCAGCGGCCTCGGTACCCTAATCTCAACTCTAATGTACCTATCATTCATCTTCTTCATATTCTTCGGCCAGAAGATCCAGCTCTATACCATGATCTGGAACATGAGCGGAGCCCTGAAGAAGCTCGAGTTCATGAAGAACGAAGCCAAAGCATTAACCATCAAGACCCTTATAGAGATAGGAAAGCCGAAGGTAGATCCAATCCCACGAATCAGTGCTCTTCTGGAAGCCTTCTTCATCACCCCAGTCGACATGGACCCAGCAGGGATTGTCTGGAAGCTCGACCACCTGATGGATGTGCGCGATAACAAGTTCAAAGATGACGTCAAAAGGCTCGCACCTGAAGCTGACAATGCCCAGGTAAACAACCTAGAGAACCTAGTAGAGGGAAGCCTGGCACTGAACACCATATACCGAATAGTAAGGCACTTCTACCTTCTAGGAAAGAAGACCCAGAGCTTCTTCCTCATCCTCCAGTTACAGATGATCCTTCCACTCGTTATGCAGGAAGCTGAAGCCCTCGTCGGTGCAACCAAAGCATTCGCACAAGGCCAACCCATAGGCGACGGATTGGGTCCACTCGTAGCCTCAAAGCTGATGAAAGACAAGGAGAAGA
The DNA here is from genome assembly GCA_026394315.1 of Candidatus Bathyarchaeota archaeon. GTDB lineage: Archaea > Thermoproteota > Bathyarchaeia > 40CM-2-53-6 > RBG-13-38-9 > JAPKYM01. Next base: position 1,871 of record JAPKYM010000219.1, read on the forward strand.
GAAAGGTCGAGAAAGATGTCGTCGTCTCCGAGTTCGCGATGGACGGAAGGAACATCATCGCTCTGAAGGCTGAAGGCCCAGGCGGAAACGTCGGCAAACCAGGAGATGCAATCAAACAGCTAATCAAAGAACGTGAAGGCAAGGTCGACATGGTCATAATGATAGATGCAGCAGTAAAGTTCGAAGGCGAAAAGACAGGAGGCATAAGCGAAGGAACCGGAGCAGCCATCGGCGGTATCGGAACTGAACGCTTCAAGATAGAAGAAGAAGCCTCCAAGAACAAGATTCCAGTATACGCAATAATCGTGAAAGAGAGCCTCCAAGAAGCGATAATGCCGATGAAAAAAGAGATCGCTGAATCAGCTGACAACGTCATAACCAAGATCAAAGGCCTCATCCAAGAACAGACCAAGGAAGGCCAAACCATCATAGTCGCAGGCATAGGAAACACAATCGGTGTAGGACAGTAGGTGAACCAAGATGGAACAAAAGAAGAACGGCCTATACTTTTACGTAACAGTCATCTTCAGCCTAGGCGTTCTAGCATACTCAGCCTGGCTCATCTTAGGCTCAGTTCTCTCATACAACGAAGGCCAGACCGAGAGCTTCTACTACAGCCTAATACTCGGACTGATCGGGGTCGCACTTTCAATATCATCCCTGGCCACTATGAGAAGAAGAATCCAAATCATCAAAAGCCAATCATTGAAGACCCTCACGACAGAGATCTGCGAGAAATGTAACTTCAAGAAAGTTAGGGAATTCAAAGCCGGCGACTATGTTAACAAGAAAACTGAAGCCTGCCCACAGTGCAAGGCGGACCTAGCCATAAGCATGATCTACAAAGAGTCACCTAAAGAGTGACGTGGGCACCAAAAACTCAGGTAATTATCCGGCATCCGTTCTTCTCAACGATCACTGTATGCTCTGCCTGAGCAACAGGCTGCCCACTCGCCTCAACAAGAACTCTATACGGAAGCACACATTTAGACTCAAGAAGCTCTGTGAAGGCCAAATTAAACGATGAGATGGGGCTATCCCCCCTCAACCAGCGAGACGCGAAAGGAAGGAACCTGTGCTCCCTCCTCACATACTCAAGAAGAGCTGTGGCATCCGGGGATTTCAACCGTTTCTCTTTGTTGTATCTGAAGATAAATGCCTGGCTAGCATCCCTCACAACACCAGCAGCATCGTGAAGCGTACTGAAAGGCTCAACAGCATACACCTCGCCCTCCTGGATCCTGCCGACCCCTAAACCAGAGACATTCGGAATGCTCTTCCCCGTGTGCAGCTTGTATCTCTCAATTCGGTGCCCCATCAGGTTCCTGATCGGTTTATGACCTAACATCGCCATGGTCTTCTCAACCACAGCCCCAACCTCTGAGATCTTGACGCCGGGCCTCATCGCATCAATCGCATTCCTAAGTGCTTCCTGAGCAGTGATCACAAGAGCCTCATGTACAGAGCTGAAGGCAAAAGTCATCGCTGTATCAGCAATATACCCATCAATATGAGCTCCAACATCAACCTTGACAAGTGAACCTTCGGGGATAACCGCCGGATCCTCAGATGGGGAAGTGTAGTGAGCGGTAACCTCATTCATCCCTATGTTGACGGGAAAGGCTGGTCTTGCTCCCAGCTCAATTGTCAGCTCTTCAAATCTCTGGCAAACCTCAAGCAAAGAAACTCCAACTTTGACGATCTTCGGGGCTTCATCCTTGAGTCTAGCGGCAATCTTGCCAGCTTGCAGATACTTATCCAGTGCTTCAGACAACTTCTCTTATCCCCACAATTGATCAGGGCGGTTCATCCAAGAACTCTCTGATGAACTTTACATTGAACTAGCAAGAAAGCCCACCCCTTCAGGGGCGGGATGAATTGCGACCAGAGTAAGACGTTTGGGGCTTAAATGCCTGGCGCTTCAATAATACTACTGGTAGTTTCATGCGGAGAACCAACACCCTCATCCTTGATCCAACAGTTGAGCAAGAGAGGATACTGAGGGATAAAGCTACCAACTGTGCCAAACTTTGGAATGAGGCAACCTACCACAAAAGACAGGCATACATGAACTATCAACCCCTAGATTGGGAGTGCAAAGACCTCTACCAGAAATACTCACCATTGATTGATTCATCAACAACACAACAAATACTCCGGAAGACCAACGAATCATGGAGAAGCTTCTTCACATTAAAGCAGCTGAAGCGAGAAGGCAGACTGCCACTAAATATTGAGAAGGTATGCATGCCGGGATACTGGAAGAGAAATGGAAAATACAAATTGATGATGGTTCTGAGGAACGACTGCTATAGTGTAAAGGATGGGGTGATGAGACTGCCAAAGAAGTTAGAAGTACCCATCAAGGGTAAGCCGAGATGGAGCGGAAGATAGGGAAGAGCCGAAGTCATCTATGATAACATAGATAAGAAGTGGCGTGTCTTTCAGGCTGTGAAGGTTAAGTCATTATTCAAGCCGAAAGGCTCCAAGACATGCTACATAGACCTTGGCATAATCAACCTGTTCACCATCTGGCTTAAGGGATGGAGACAACCAATAGCATTCAGCGGGAGAAATCTGCTGTCTGACTGGTGGCACTGGAATGGAAGAATAGCGGAATGCCAGAGCAGACTTGAAACAATCAATGGCAAGAAGAGTTCGATGCGACTCAGTAGATTCTATAAGATGAGACAACGGAGATTCCGACAAGCCATCAACACTATGATACGAAACAT
>JAPKYM010000119.1 GCA_026394315.1 Candidatus Bathyarchaeota archaeon
TCAGAACCATCATCAATTTGTATTTTCCATTTCTCTTCCAGTATCCTGGCATACACACCTTCTTAATGTTCGGTGGAAGTTTGTCTTCTCGCTCCAGCTGCTTTAATGTGAAGAAGCTTCTCCATGATTCGTTGCTCTTCCTGAGTAGTTGTTGTGTTGTCGCTGAATCAATCAATGAGGAATGTTTCTGGTAGAGGTCTTTGCACTCCCAATCTAGGGGTTGATAGTTCATGTATGCCTGTCTTTTGAGGTAGGTTGCCTCATTCCAAAGTTTGGCACAGTTGGTAGCTTTATCCCTCAGAATCCTCTCTTGCTCCACCGTTGGATCAAGGATGAAGGTGTTGGTTCTCCGCATGAAACTACCAGCATTACTATTGAAACACCAGACATTTAAGCCCCCGATGTCCCTCTCTGGATCGCAATTCATCCCACCCCTGAAGGGGTGGGCTTTCTTGCTAGTTCAATGTAAGTAGCGTGTTCTTGATTTTGACTAGAACCCTAGTCGTTAGGCAGTCTGTGATCGATAGTATCCTGAGTTATGCTAAGATGGCTCATCCGAGAGAGGGCTTGCTGATACTGCAAGGGAAGAACAGTAAGGACAAAACTATCATAGATAACGTGGTTATTCCACCCCTCGCCACACATGGGAAGGATTTCTCGAGCTTCCCTCTATTCATGCTTCCAAGCTCATTGTCAATTATTGGTACTGCTCATTCGCACCCTAATGGGGTCTTGAGGCCCTCAATCCATGATCTGAACCACTTTTACGGCAGGATTATGATCATTACAGCGTATCCTTACGAGTCCGAAAGCGATCTAGTGGTGTTCAACGGAGAAGGGCATCCAGTGATGTATGAAATTGCATAGACTCTCTCGTTTATAGTAGCCGGTGGATAGTTGACTCAGGCTATCAGTTTCCAATATTGTGATCGAGCGAGCTGCCAATTAGAATGAGTTTACCTTATTTGTCCAAGAACATAGTGCGCCCATCATATGAGGTCATATGACAACTAATTATTCAAATGTCTGTTCGTCGATTGTAGCGCGCGCTCATATGTCCAGCAAGCGATGTAGCAGAATCTTAATTTAGATTATTTGGATGCAAGGCGCGTGCGCACGAGTAACTCAAATGGGTTAATGGCACCAAGATGCTGATAACCAAGTCCATGAATACTCTAGTTGAAGCACACTTGAATAGATTATCACGTCGAAAGTTCCTGTATGCTGGAGCTGGGGTAGCGACAGTATTAGGCATAGGATATCTGTCAAAATACTACTTGCCCCAACGGCCTCAGAATACTCCTCCAACCGTTACCCCAACCGAGACCTCGCCGTCACCTACGCCAACAAGGACCCAAGAACCAACTCGCCCTGAACCAGCGACCACGGGACTGCCGCCAAACCAACATGAGATAAAGGCGATTCTGAGATGGAACATAGACCACCCCGGGATAATGTCGCCGAATCCGAAGCTAGATCTAGAAAGTTGGAAGCTAAAGATCGAGGGAGAAATCAGAGATCCAAGCACATTGATTTGGAAAGACTTTCTCAACCTGCCGGCTATCGAGTCCATAAGCGATTTTCATTGCGTAGAAAGCTGGAGTGTCAGGAACTGTAAATGGTACGGAGTCCAATTCAAATCCTTAGTAGATGCAGCCAAGCCCACAGGAGATGCAAAGTACGTCTTTTTCAGCTGCGCCGACGGCTACACAACATCACTAGTCCTAGGAGACCTACTCAAAGACAACGTTCTCCTAGCATACAGTCTAAACGATGACCCTCTCGAAGAATCCCTCGGTGGCCCTATGAGATTGGTTGTACCGAATAAGTACGGTTACAAAAGCGCCATGTGGATCCAAAAGATTCGCTTCACCAAGACGAAAGAACTCGGATTCTGGGAAAGCCAGGGGTATAGCTACACAGCCGATGTGTGGGAAGACGACCGATTCACAAGATAGGGGCACGCGCACACCAAGGATATCATTAGTGGTAGACTTGCCCCCGTCTCACAAGGCTCACAGACGTTTCCCCGAGATACTGGCCTTCACACTCAGCAGCCCGGTAAGAAGACTGTTTAATCCTCCTGAGCAACTTGTCCGGAAACTGGAGCTCAAAGCGACAGACGTGGTCATTGACTTCGGTTGCGGCACTGGTTTCTTCACGATTCCAATCGCCAAATTAGCGGGAAGAACAATTGGGACAGATATCTCTTCAAGCATGCTTGAGAAGGTCACCTCCTACGCGAAAAGAAGCTGTGTGACTGTAGAGTTCGTGAGGAGCGACGGGACTGAGGTTAGACTCGAAGACAGGAGTGTTGACGTCATCCTTCTGGTTCACGTTTTTCATGAAGTGGAAAACAGAATCATGGTCCTCGGTGAGTTCTCAAGGATCTTGAGGCTGTCAGGGAGGCTGATCATTGTCGAGAACACACATGGGGGCTTGTTCTCAGGGAGGTTCGGTCCACCCATCATCGACAAGATGGATGTCATCCAGGATGTAGAACGTGGAGGGTTTGCCTGTGTCGAAACGATTCCGCACAGAAACGATTCGATAATCATCTGTCAGAAGAAAGCTTGAGTACATGTTAGCGCGTGCTAGACCATTTCTTAACAGGATAGAAACGCGCAGCCAGCCAAAGGGTTCTAATATTCGTTTCTTCCACAGCTGAGCTTGAAGCTTGGACGAATATGCGGATAGAAAGAGCTGACGATGCAACAAGTGTCGTAAGGAAGTATTTCCTCGGCACAAGGACCCGCCACGGAAAGATCGCTTCTGTATCTACTGAGGAGAAGGCCGAGGGCCCTGATGAAAAGGGCGTTTGGAAGGTCAAGGGGACTTATGTTACAGAGGCAGGCTTAAAAGAAGACTTCACAGCAACTGTGTCGCCTCGCGGCGAAGTCCTGATCACCGGCTCAACGAAATCGAAGCCGCGTTATCGCTAGAGTTCGCGGGCGGCACATGTCAAGCGGGATTATTCTTTAGTCTCAGAAACCATAGCATTCTGCGTCCTTCCTAAGGATACGCAGTGAAGGACGGGTTTGTGCGTTACGTCCCATTCATGATCTGTTTCTATTCTTGAATCTCCAGGTCTATTGTATCTCCTGGAAATGTCTTGCCGGCTATCGCTGGATCGTGGCAGGGCAGGAGGTGTTTCGGACTTTTAAGCAGGCTGCGGATCTTCCAGATGCTCCGATACCAAGCATAGTGATCGTAGATAATGTTCGATGGAACACCCAATGGTCCGTATTTCTCTGAAGCTGGCGTTATCTCAAAGCGCTTTCCTTGTAGATCTCGCATCCATGACATCTTTGGGAAGAGATTCTGGTAGATATTCACGATATCACCTGGGATAATGTATGTTCCGTCAGAAGTGTCGACTCCAACGGTCAGTCCGCCTATTGTGTGACCGGGAGTATGGTAAAGTCGGATCCCCTCCGTTAGCTCGCCGTCACCAGTCACCTTGAGACAGCGAAAGCCTCGAAGGCAAGGAATGACGTCTGGATCAAAGTCCTTCCGGATCTGCATGGAGGGAAGTGGGTTCAGTAACTCAGACCATTCGTCGTAGTGGAAGACATGCAGAGCCTTGGGAAAGAGGTGGCAGTTCCCTGCGTGGTCGTTATGCAGGTGAGTGTAGATTACCGTGTCAACCTCTTCCGGTTGAGCATTGTTCTTTTTCAGTGATTCAAGTAGGAATTTTTCGCCTCCTTTTGCTGGCGCGCCTGCCCATGCTTTACCGTCAACTATGAAGCGGGAATTGAT
>JAPKYM010000037.1 GCA_026394315.1 Candidatus Bathyarchaeota archaeon
TAGAGAACAACAAACTGGTGATATCGGACGAAGACATTGTATGGTACAGTAGAGCTACTCATGAAATCAGACTTACCGAATTAGGAGTCGGGAAGATTGAAGGATTGCAAGTGTCTGTATTTGGAAGCCCCTTTGTGATAAAGATTAATGGAGAGAAGATCTACAATGGATCATTTGTCACTCCTATCTCTTCTATGCCTCCACCACCTTCAGAAGTAGTAATAGAAACTCTTGTTCAGAATAGTACTATAAAGCTACAAATGGGATATCCTCCTTCACAGTTTGGAGCTGAAGATCCAAGAAACAATCCTAAGATATTTGACTACTTCCAAAGTATCAAGAAACTAATTCAGTGAACAAACATAAGAGGCCCCTTCATTCTGCTTCTGTTCTAGCGCGCGTTACTTTAGTAAATGAGCGTAGCGAGTCTGATAGTTTAGGTTATTAATACTAGATTTGAATGCTCTTAAAATCTTGCACTGACGCTATCGGCTGACCAGAAAACACTTCCTAGATTCTCTCTCCTCACTTCAATTGGATAAGTTCAGTCGTGGGCATTGGTGGTTTTGGACGGACTTTAGCTCGCACGGGATTCCTGCCCTAGCGCGCGCTGCCTCACTGGAGAGAATGATCGAAGAGAAGAGGCTTTACCCGATTACGTTAATCAGAACCCTAGACGGCAAGACTGAAGCAAAGCTGGCTGATGCTGGTGTTCTCCTCTTGCGCGATTTGCTAAGCGCGCGCCCTTCTTTCACTAAGCCACACTCTTGGAGGGCTTCTCTTTCAGTCTCTTTCGCCTGTACAACAATTCAAAATATCTGTCCCAGTCCGGATAAAGCGCGAAAATCCCCTCATTATTTTCTTTATCGGGTCCATGTCACTGAATAAACGGTCGATTCCTTCAGGCCCAGCCTCTTCGGCCCTTCTAGCGTCTATTTTAGCCCTCTCAATTTCAGGCTCCAATTTATCCCGAATCTTATCATATTCCAGACTCCAGGGCGCAGTCGCGATCTTCGTCCACTCACTGGATTCTTTTGGAGACAAATTTTCTTTCTGAGCCAGCCTGTCTAAAGCAATGGTGATAATGTAGCCAACCGTATAACGATTCAGGTTCTTCCACTCCATTGTTGCCTGATTCAACCGCTCCTCAAGCTGTTTAATCGCTTCTGCCTGTTTAGCGGCTTGACTCTCAAGATCCTTTGTCTTCTCGACAGTCACCCTTTCAGTGTCTATAAGCGCAAGATATGGGTAGGCCTGCAGAAAATGTTTCACTGCAAAATCTCTACTTAACGTGTTAACCTTATCATAATTAAGCGGATCAATAGTGTGACCCATGCAAAACTCGGCAACTTTCTGATCTGCCCCGCTTTCATGCCAAAGACTTCGAGCAACATCACGGAATTCGTGAATGTTGAAGCCGTACCGAACCCCCGAATTCTCACCCACAGTCTGAGGAACCACTCCGATCCGTCTGCTAAGTCTTAGCACTAATCTGGTGATCGAATCAATAGTTGAGAGGCCCTGCCAGATCAACTCGCCCGGCTTAGGCTCGCCACGTTCCTCAATATACTTCTTTAAAGCATCAATAGCTTCTTTGCCAACAAAGCAGAAGTAAGGCTTGAAGTTCCGTTTTCTGCCAATAGTCACATCAATCTTAACAACATCAGGCCAAAGCTTACCCATCCTGTCAGTCCAACCCCCCTTCTGGAGTTGAGGCTTAATCTGCGGCCAAGCGTTCCTGGAGATCCACAGCATACGATTATTATCCTGCAGACTTTGAAACTTGAACAATAGAAAACTGCGAGCTTTCGGCTTAGAAGCAATAACCATTTCTCGAATAATCTGAGATGTCAAACGGCCAATATTAGCCGCTCTGCCGCCAAGAGGAACATTCGGGGGAATGTCTCTAAGTCCGATAATCCTGTTAGATCTGAAGAAGCTTCTTATACAGGCGTTAGCAAACCTTAGACTGCTACTAGTCCTATCAGGGGTGATTTCGAGTAGATGCTGATCAATAACATCGCAAATCTCACCTGCATCTTTAGTAAGCAAGCTCTGCCAACTCAGACCCTTTCTCTCAAGAAACTTCTCGAAAGTCTGCCAACAGCTAGCATAAGCCTGATTGTCACGGTACCGACTCAACCACTCAGCCGGACTACGCGCCATAGTATTATTTTGCCTCCTACAGGGCTAATAAGTCTACCATAATTAACAGGAACATTAACATATATCGCACGAAGATTGAGTGTTTCGATTCCTATCAACAGGTGAAAATAATATGGGTGATCATCTTTTCGGTGATGGCGTTTACCCCAGACCCTCTTACAAGTTCACCTGCCCAAGCGTCGGCAACTTCTGAACGTAAGATACCGCTGGGCTCTTCAGAGCAGGATTCGAGCCTGAGCGTGAGCTCCGTAAGAAGATCTCCAAATACACTGGGGGAGCAAACCAGAGCCAAGAACATACTTGTTGCCAAGTTTGGCGGCTCAAGCTTGGCCGACAGTGAAAGGATAAGGAAAGCGGCTAGGTCCGTTGCAGATCAAGTCAAGAAAAGGTTCAAGGTAGCAGTGGTCGTCTCGGCAATGGGCAAAACCACAGATGCACTTCTTGAGATCCTTCAGAACTCCTCCGGCAATGGTGTCGAGAAACATGACGCTGACGACATCCTGTCCATGGGTGAGAGGACTAGTGCGAGAGTCTTCGCCGCCGCCCTGAAGTCTGAGGGTTTAGATGTAAGATATTTCGATCCAGATGATGATGACTGGCCAATCATAACAGATGAGAACTTCTCTGACGCAAATCCAATACTGGCCGAATCGGAGGGAAGGATAAGACAATACATACTTCCACTGCTTGACAAAGGAGTTGTCCCAGTCATTGCAGGATTTGTGGGCAGAACCAAGAACAGGGCCATAAGCACCATCGGCAGAGGCGGCAGTGACACAACGGCGTTCATTCTGGCAAGAGCTTTGGATGCCGATGAAGTCATTTTGGCAACAGACTCGGACGGCATAATGACAGCCGATCCCAAACTGGTGCCAGAAGCAAAGAGACTCGATAGGGTAGATGTCAATCTCCTGGTTGAAATGGCCGACTCGGGCAAGAAGTTCATTCACAGAAAAGCGCTAAAATACAAAGACCACAAAATCGACGTCAAAGTGATCAACTTCTACGACGGCAATCTCGCTTCTGACGGAACGAGAATCACAGGCTCAATAGCCTCTGAACTTGAGGTGGAACTCGTAACGCCTGCCCAGACACAAGCATTGACTGTAATTGGTAATTCACTCTCCAGAAACCCAGAGATCATCTCAGAACTGACTGAGACGTGCGGACGCTATGCAGAGCTGCTCGGCCTCTCAGCTAATTCGGACTCAATAATCCTTTACCTCACACAGACCGAGAATTCGGAAGCGCTGTATCAATCTCTTCACAGAATTGTGCTCGGACACTCTGAAGCGATCTCGATGACTGTTCGCCGAAACATGGCTTACGTAAGGATCAAAGGCGTCGGACTGGAAGAGACGCCTGGAGTCATAGGCAAGATCTCAGAGGCACTAAGAATGAGTCATCTAAACATCTCTGGAATACTTACCATAACGTCGAGCATTATGGTCTTTGTTGACCATGTTGAAAAAGACAGAGCCCTTTTAGTGATCAAGCGGACTTTGAGTGTGAATTAGAACATGTTGAAAGTGGCAATTCTGGGAGCAACTGGAATGGTCGGTCAGAAATTCATTGAAATGCTGCAGGGACATCCATGGTTCAGGATAGAGGCTCTTGCCGCCTCTGAGAGAAGTATCGGTATCAGATATGGGCAGCTTACAAAATGGAGATTACCGATGCCTATCCCAGAGGACATAAAGGATCTCGAGGTTCTTCCAGTTGATCCCAAATCAATAGGTGACGTGGATGTAGTCTATTCTGCTTTGCCAGCGGAGGAGGCGAAAGCGGCTGAGGAAGACTTCGCCCGGGATGGGCACATGGTCTTCAGTAATGCTTCATCACACAGAATGGATGAAGATGTTCCAATACTCAATCCTGAAGTCAATTGTGAACATGCCAGTATTATCGACGAGCAGAGAAAGAGGAGAGGTTGGAGCGGAGCCATAATCACTAATCCTAACTGCACAACGGCAGTGTTGACCCTGTCACTCAAGCCTCTGCAAGACGAATACGGCATAAGGAGAGTACTTGTAACAACTATGCAAGCAGTTTCAGGAGCCGGATACCCAGGAGTTGCTTCACTTGACATACTTGACAATGTGATACCATTCATCAAGAACGAGGAAGAGAAAGTCCAGAGCGAAACGCTGAAGATCATGGGAGAACCTGTGAAGCCTGCCAAATTCAAGGTCTCAGCCAGCTGCAATAGAGTAAGCACAATTGATGGCCATATGGAAGCTGTCTTCATAGAGACTGAGATCAAGGCCCCGCCAAGTAGTGTGGCGGAGGTGATGGCGAAGTTCCAAGGTGAACCTCAGAGACTGAAATTGCCAACAGCGCCCAACTTCCCCATAGTAGTCAGGCACGAGGACGATAGGCCGCAACCAAGACTGGACAGGATGGAGATCGGAAGAG
>JAPKYM010000379.1 GCA_026394315.1 Candidatus Bathyarchaeota archaeon
ACAAGACAGGTCTGGATCTAAGTTCTCATTCAAAGAATCCTTCTGTCCAAGAACTGTCGTCCTCCATCTTATCTTCGAAGATCTTTCAGCTAGAACTGTTTCAGCAAGATGACAGAATAAGATATGTGAGTGACAAAACGGGCTCTGAAGATCTTGCGGAGACTGAGGATGTCCAGATTACGAGCGAGATAAAGAGACTGGCTGTAGAAGAACTCAACAGAGACCCTCTGAAGATTTTCCTATGGGTGTATAATGAGATTGGGTTCATTCCCTATGGATGGTCATTTCAAGGATCTTCGATGACACTCTCGACGCATCACGGTAACGACTATGATACCTCCTCACTCCTGATAGCAATGTACCGAGCAGCAGGCATACCGGCAAAATATGTGCAGGGATTCGTTAGGATCAATCCCAAACGGCTGGGCAACTGGGTCGGCGCTGACGATGACATGATGCCATTCTGGATCTGTATGCAAGGAAACATGATAGTTGTGCCAAATTACACCGAGGGAGGGTCGCTGGTAGATTATTCTCTGGTGCATTGCTGGGTCAAGGCCTACATATCTGGGAAATGGGTAGATCTTGACCCAAGCTTCAAGGAATACAAGTACTACAAGAAGATGAATTTCACGGATGTCATAAAACCATTATTGCCGGAACCCTCAGGAGAGATCAAGTCTGAAACACTCCTGAGAATAAGTAGACAGATAGGGAATGCGATATCCTCTAAGATCGATTCCTTGCCTGATGATACAAAGCTCAAGAGTGTCACCGGCGGACAGGTCGTGATTAGAACAGACGGTTATGTCTTTCCGCCGGTAATGGTCAACCCCAAGGCCAGGATTGAGAGCGCATCTCTGACTGTGAACGACCGATATATGATAGCATTCATGTTTCCAGTCTCCGACCGAGGCTCGCCCACTGGCTTCAGTCAGGAGACTTACTACGCATACAATGCGAGCACCGCAATGATTTCTGATAAACGGATAACGCTTAGTTTCACACCGTCAAGCAAGAGCGACTGTGATAAGATCAATTCGTATGGCGGACTCCTATTCACGCCGTGCGAAATGTTCAGTTTGAAGCCTGTTCTCATGGTTGATGGTCAACCGGTTCTGGTGGGTGATTCGATCGAGCCTGGAAAATCGATGCCCTACAAGATAATCACCTATTATCCGAGTTGGGTAGCGGGCAGTGGCACCAAGAAACGTTGGGAGGAAATACTGGAAAAGAATACGGTCGCCGGATCCTACCTTGCAATCAGCCTGTATCTTGCTAAAATCCCACTAGATTATGGGAAGAGAATCCAGAGTCTCCAGGACAAACTTAAACAGAAAAAGATCCCTCTGGATGATTTGACGGGAGAGCTACTCAATGAAAGGGCAATGGTATTCTGGGATGAACTGGAAAAGTATGAAACAAGCATCGCGCATGAATATGATGTTGTTGATATGTTCGAACATGCAAGCATCACTTTTTCTGGATATGAGATGCAGAGGAGGTCTGTCAAGAACAAGGACTATTTGAGATTTGCAAGATCCCAGATGGACATACATGTAGGCCATTATTTTCTGCCTAGAACTGCAGATCATCCTCGTAAGGTCACCGGCAAGACGAACAGCTCATACGTCCTTCATCATCCCGACGCTGTGAGCGCAAACTTCCTTCACGGTTATTTCGCTGGCATGCTGGAGAGCTACGTCTTCTATCTTCTCTACAACTCTCCTCCGACCTCTGCGATGCATGCAATTAGCATGGCAAATAGGCTGGGTGTTCCAGTACATTTGATAAACAGAGAAAACTTCGATAAAGAGACTGGTCTGCTTGAATATGACAAAAACACGTTGGAGGATCTGAAACGATCTCTTAGAGAGACCGTGGATGAAGGGCGCACTGCGATAATTCCTGAAAGAAGCATCAAGAACGAAGTCCTCACGATCACGATTTCAACTCAAGATTTCCAATACATCCCAAGGAAATATCGCACATTCGATGTTGCGGGCTACTTTGCTGTAGATGATGAAGGCATCATCTCTTCAATATCAGTAGTCGAATACGTTTACGCCGGGGGATTTTCGGGTGTCGGGGAGGAGAACGACATACTAGATCAACTGCTGGATAATCCAGAGATGATATCAGATTTATACGACTCCACCGAGATCATCAATATCTTTCCTCCTGATGTAATAGTAGACATCCCTCCACCGCCGGTGCAACCGCCAGATAGACTGAACGGGGAGAAGAATGTGATTACAGAGATTAACGCCCCAGGGAACAAACTAGTCCCAGATGAACGGCAAGTAGACCAAGCGACCGTGGATATGCCTGCGAATGCTAAGGATATAGTCGAAGTTGCAGGGAGAACGTGGAAGACCGGCGATACTATTCTCACAGACGTGGAGCTGGGCGCAAAGATAGCTGGGGCGAGCGAAGATACACTTGAGGGTTTCGGAAAAGTAACCGAGGTAACCGGAACAATATCACAAGTGATCGATTCAGGAACAGAGTACGGCCTCTACCTGCAGAACTCCAAAGATCCTCTAATCCTGAAAGGGATAAAGGGTTACGGCGTATGGGCTGCTGAGAAAGCTGTGAAAGGAGTCGGTGGCGTAGGCCTCGGTCTCGCCGCAGGCGGCTTGGGAGGGATCTATGGACTTGTTCGAGGATTATCTGGAGCAGAGGGATCCAAGATGCCTGCGAATGAAGCTTGGGATAAGGCCAAGGAAGCATACAACGCAGTCGGGGATTTTGTTGACGGTGTAGCTAACGATGCTAGAAGAACCGTATTGGACTTGGACCCGAAGACGGGTAAGCCTATGGACTGGGAGAGAGAAAGGCTTGCAGAGGAACATGGAGGGAAGCCGGATGATTATCTTCCAAACCCTATAGGAACATATCCCCGGACCTACACTCCCAGAAGGCCCCAACACCTGGGAACGGCCTTGAGCATAATCGGCGCATTCAGCACCCAAGGTACCCAGAAGTCCGAGCTGGGGGGGTCTTATGCATGGCTGATCTCTGACTCTGGCCTGACTGTAGGCTCCTACTTGAACGGAGTTAATGAAACCTTAACGGACATGCCTTACATTTACTTCGACCAATTCAAGGGGACCATGAACTTCTATCTCTGGAACCCTCCGCCGAACAGCGCTGGTGAAAGCTACAAGCTCATTGTCTCCAATCATGAAGAATCCGTCAGAGACTATTACATATACGTGGAACTGTCAGGCGGGGGAGAACAGAAATTCCTGAAAAAGATTGAGCTGCCATTGTCAAAAGGGGAGGAGGCACTCATCCCATTAACAATCATTCCCAAACCTCAGAACGGAGACATAGAGCTGAAGGTTGATGCGCCCAAGGCTGCCTACACGGTTACGTTCAAAGTATACTCCCCAACGACCAGTACCAAGCCTGAAGTATTCCTAGACGATCAATATTTGACCCAAATACAGACTGGGGCATACAAGGTCCTTGGCTTCGAGAAAGGCACCAAACACACAATCAGATTAGGACCAACATCGATTGCATTTAATGGCACACAGCTACCCATGCAAGATTCTTCGTGGGAGTTCTCTCAAAGCGATTTGAAGATATTCCAGTATGGTTCTGGTAAGGGCACACCCACACCACTCTACTACGTTCAGTCACAAGTCGATCAATACACACCATACATCGCAGCGGTAGCCGCCGTACTTGTCGCCGTAACAGTCTTCATGCTGTACAAGAGAAGGCCTCCCAGAGAAGCAGTTACAACAGCTCCAGAGAAAAAAGAGAAGAAATATTGCATCAGCTGCGGAACGCAGATAAATCTGGGGGCCAAATACTGTGGAAAATGCGGTCAATTGCAGGAATAGATCGTGCCACAATAGTAGAAAGAAGATTTGAGTAGAGATTTTCAGAGCGACTGCTTTACATCCATAGCAAAGAAATGATGGGTTCCAGCGGCTAGTAAAAAGTTGAGTGTGTAGCTACTTCCCAATTGTTGGGCGCGCTTCAAGATGTTTGAGTTCGTATGCCTTCGATGAATCCTCTTGCCATAAACTCGGCGGCTCTCTCGCGCACTGACTCCGGAAAGATAGCCGTAGCCTCATTCAGGACGATCTTGACTTCTTGCACGAGTCTCGCTCCATCCAATTTGCCAGTATTCTCAATAACAATTCTTTCAAGAGCTTTATGAGTAGCAAGACTCTGATCCAGAACCTTCTTTGCATCTTTCCCAATCGCGACGCCAAAGTGTGGGAATGCAATGAATGTTAAGTCTAGCGAGCGGATCCTTTCCATTGAAGTCTCATATTTCTGATAATCAAAGCTGGGATACATGCATGCTGGCCACACCTTCTTTATCTGGGCGGCGAATGCACCTATGACATCGCCACAAAAGAGCGCCTTCTTGGAAGGTATGTGGTATGCAATATGATCTGAAGTATGACCTGGAGTATAGATTGCTTTCACTACATCTTGCCCAACAAGGATCTCTTCACCATCCCGTAAGGCTCTGATAGAAGAGGCTTGGAC
>JAPKYM010000149.1 GCA_026394315.1 Candidatus Bathyarchaeota archaeon
GTCCCAGACAACACCTTCATCCAATCGTAGCTGCCTCTCTGAAGCGTGTCTCTATGTGCTCCTTGACCGTCTCTTCACTGTATCTCTTTGCTTCCCTTTGTCTCTTCAGGCTTTCTTCGATTCTAAGTAGCAGATCGTCGACACCATACGGCTTGACCATGTAGCTGTCCACGCCGCGATTCACAGCCTCGATCGCATTCTCAAGCGATGGGTAGCCGGTAATGATGATATTCACCATTCCCGGGATGATTTCCCTCATCTCAGTCAGTAGCCTTATGCCATCCATATCTGGCAGGCGGAGGTCGACGAGCGCGAGGTTGTACAAGTTCATCCTAGACTCCAACCGCTTCATGGCCCCTAGCTGCGACATCGACCTCGTATCCTTCCTCCTCAAACACAGTCCAGAGTGATCTTCTTGTGTTCTCATCGTCGTCGATGACGAGGATTCTGGCACGCTCTGCCTCGTTCATCTCCTTCTCATCCTTGTATTCCTGTGGCACAGAATAAGAGAAGAGTCACCAGATTATGCAAGGCGGCGTAACAGGGGAATCATAGAAAGAAGACGATTGTTGGGGTCGTGCATGCTGAGAGCGAGCGGTATTGCCACCGATCCCGTATGTGTGGGTCCAAGCCTCCTACCCTCGCAAGCCATGGGAGACGAGTAACTCTAGGTCGCTTGATTAACGGGCTATCCGCACTCGGCCGATTGTCTTACTAACACTGATCTTCGCTATCTATGCCAGGTGTTTCTTGGATTGCCAATAGACAAGGCACAATGGGAAAAGGCTGGGCGCATCGTATCAATGGAAACCACAGTTCTCGAATTCCTGACAAGGGATAGTGACAAAGCCTACTCAGGGAAGGAGATTGGAAACGAAGTCATGAAAGATCCACTTATGAAGCCAATGACTGGCGCGGCGATAGTGGCGTGTGTCATTATGACGTTAGATAACTTGTTTCGGGAGGGTAGGGTTGACGTGAGAAAGCTCGACGGGATAGTTTACTACAAAGCCGTCTAGCGCGTGGGTCATCTGAAGTACAAGGCGCAGCCGAAACCCTCCACAATTCGGTTTCCGCCTTCCCCTTGATAAGATAGGGATGCCAAAGACGCGGGCCCAAAGGATTACGCGCTTGCCGAAGGAAGGTACATTTAGATATCAGAAATAGCTCGAATTTAGTGGTCTTGCCACATTGGTCAATTATGCTTCCGCAATTGTGAATTTGATCAATATCCTTCTCACGTTGGGCTTGCTTTTCTACGCGCTCAGAATACGTAGCATGTTCAAAGACGGATTCATTGGGAAGACAACGCCTATCTTCGCGGCGTCAGCTTTCTTCCTGTTCCTCGCGGCGATCTTCAGAGGTGCTTTACTTTGGGGTTACTTTGTGCAAGACTTCGAGCCGCTTGAGATAGGGACCAGAACGATAGGATTCATTCTGCTGTTCGTATTCGCTTATTCCTATGCTCGTCAGTGGGCGACCTTGGGAGGAACTGCCGGGAAGTAGTGTGTGAAGTTGTCTGAGACCCATTCACCAAGAGCGACTATTCTGAATCGGTCCCATGCGATTCTGATCTACGATGAGGCAAAGGGTGAACTCCATATTGATAGCCAACGTTATGCCGCTATTAACGTGCAGCAAATGTGTCAGCATTTGGACAGCCTGGTGGGACCCAAACTCGCTGAGACGATAATGAACAATCATGAGCGTAGACTAGGCGCTGAAGACGCAGAAAGGATACGTGAACTCAATCCAGGCGCCAAGATAGAGGATGTGATAGGAGTCTTGATCGAGGACGACAAGCACACGGGCTTCGGCATACCTAAGGT
>JAPKYM010000286.1 GCA_026394315.1 Candidatus Bathyarchaeota archaeon
TATGGCCACCTCACCATAGATAGTTACATTAGCGTCAAGCCACACGGAATCCTCTAGTCTGGCTTTTCCGACAATCCTGACCCCGGGTCCAATAACACACCCTGACCCGATCTTCGCTGACTCGCTGATTCTTGCTGACGAATCTATCTTTGTCTTGTCTGGCGACAACAATCCCGCCCCTAAATGATCTTCATTGACCTTTGGACTTAAAGACCTTTGAGATCTTCGCTATGGCGAAATGTACACTCCATTTATTAGGTCGCGTGCCATCAAAAAGTGATAAATCCCCTCAGGGTTTCCCCTATGAAAGTCGTGGCACGGTATTTTGCCGGTGTGAGAGAAATCGTGGGAGCGCGTGAAGAAACCCTGGACTTGCCAGACAGCTCCACAGTGCAAGACCTGCTCGTCATTCTATGTGAGAAGTACGGTGCTCCTTTGAGGAACTATGTTCTTGTGCAAGACAGTGGCCAGCCTTCTAAGAACTTGAACTTCCTGGTAGATGGGAGGAATGTATCTCTGATGGACGGGTTGCAGACGCCTTTGCATGAAGGATGTGCCTTTGCCATAATCCCGCCAGTCGGCGGAGGCACCGTTTAGCGCGCAGAAGAATTCACTGCAAAAGGTCAAGATGAGTTTCTAACTATCGTGCGCTGGAGCGTGCCTAGACCATCATTGCTCTGTTGGCTTAATCCGGATCAGCCGTGCTAGTCCAGTTAGAGTCTGCGGCCGATGTTCGCTCCAACTCTTTTCAGCTGGCTAATACTGCCGGATGGGCCTCCTCGCGCGTAGGCGTTGCCTCTTCTTATAGCATGAACAATATCATCAGTTGAACCTGATCTAGACTCGATGCAAGTATATGCGTCACCAATTGTCTCAGGTATGTGGGAGTCGCTGCCACCGAATGTCGGTATGCCCAGTCTCTTGGAAGCTTTCTCTGCAAGATATTTTGTGAGGCTATAGGGGTGCGCCTTGGAGTTTATGGTCTCTATTCCATCTAGTCTCTCAGTAACCTGACTTGGCCTTATGCCGCCTCGAACCACATCGTATGGATGAGCCAGTATCGCTACCCCCCCTCTGCTGTGGATGGTTCTAACGGTCTCATCAACAGACAAGCCAGGGCTGATGCAACCAACATCACCGAGACCTAGAAGATGTCCTTCCTTCGTGCTCACTTCAATTCCTGGAATAGTTATGACTCCATTGATCTCTTCATTAAAGAATCTGTCGTGGTCCGTTATTGCGATGCCGTCGAGGCCTTTCATCTTAATAATTGTGGGTATTTGTTCAATCTCGACTGACCCGTCTGGAGAATTTGTTGTGTGAATGTGTATGTCTATCTTAAGTAACATCTTTCTCAACTAGGTGGTGTTGCTTTTCCATTCCTCTTCTATCTGCTTGCCATCAACTTTGTGGAAGAGCGGTCGAGGTTGGCCTATTTGATGTTCTGTTTCCAAAAGGATTCTTCCGGCGTCGTCCCATCTCTGCTCTTCGACGTGACCCTTAATAGCCAGTTCTCTCCATATCGCGCCTGCAGTCTGGGGCATGAACGGATATAGAAGAATTGCGAGCGAGCGAACCAATTGACTGCAAAGGTTGATTACAGTTGCAGCTTCTTGCTTGTTCTCCCTGATCAGGTGCCAAGGTTCCTTCTCACTGAGATACTCGTTTCCTGACCTGGCCAGTTCCACAACGGCGGCAAGTGCATCCCTTAGCTTGAATTCCTCCATCAATCTGCCGACGTTTGAGGGAGCTTTCTTGATCTTCTCAATGAGTTCCTGATCTGCCGAGGATAGGTCGCTCACAGGTGGGATGCAACTGCTGAAGCTAGACTTGACGAATGTCAAGGTTCGGTGTATGAAGTTCCCCAGAATGTCATTCAGTTCCGAGTTGATGTGCCTCTCGAACTCCCGCCATGTGAAGTTCGCATCTTTTGCCTCCGGCCTAATGGATATCAGTACGTACCTCCAATACTCGGGCTCAGCAATTCTAAGGGCCTCATCCATCCAGACACCTACCTTACGGCTTTTCGAGAATTTTCCCTGTCCTTCGTACAGAATGAATTCTGTTGAGGATACCTGCCAAGGCAGAACGTAACCTTCTCCAGATCCGATTAGAAGAGCTGGGAGTATGATTGTATGGAAAGGAATGTTGTCTTTGCCAATGAAGTGGACGTTCTTGGTGTCTTTATTCAGCCAGTATTTCTTCCATAAGTCGGGTTCGTTTCTTCTCTCGCCAAGCTCTATAGAGGCTGAGACGTATCCGAGGACCGCCTCCATCCAAACATAGATGGTCTTTCCCTCAGACCCTGGGAAGGGTGATGGGACCCCCCACTTGTTGTCGCGTGTAAGTGCTCTAGGTTTCAGGCCTTCCTTCAGCCATCTCAGCGAGAAGTTTCTTGCGTTGTCAGGGAACTGCCTGTTTAGGTTCAGATATTCAGTGATCTCTTTTTCAAATTTGGGAAGGTCGAAAAACCAATGTGTGGAGGATTTAATTGTCGATGTTGAGTTGCAGAACGCGCATCGAGGATTCATGAGTTCAGCAGGATCCAATACCCTCCCACAGTTCTCACATTGGTCTCCTCGAGCGCCCTCGGATAAGCAGTAGGGGCACGTGCCTTCAACAAAACGATCTGGCAGAAACCTGTTGCATTTCTCGCAGTGGGGAAGCTCGACCTCTTGTTTGAAAACGTGGCCTTTCTCGTAGAGTCGTAGATAGAATGACTGCGTGAATTCTATGTGGGTCGGTGACTCTGTTCTAGTGTAGTTGTCGAATTGGATGGAGTACTTCTCAAGCAAGTCTAGAATTTGGCTATGATATCGATTGGTGAGTTTTTTTGGCTCTATTCCTTGCTTGAGCGCAGCGACCTCTATTGGTGTTCCATGTTCGTCCGATCCTGTGACTGCAATGACCTCTTCACCTTTGAGGCGCAAATACCTGGTGAAAACGTCTGCCGAGAGCAGATGTATGAACGTTCCCAAATGAGGAACGGAATTGACATACGGCCATGCAGCGTTTACAATCCATCTTCCCATATTGATACCACGAATCTTTTCGCGGCAGACTTTAACCACTTAGAGGGGCGTATATGCTGATTAAAAGATTCCCTGAGGTAATTCAACTAATGATTTACTGGAACTTTTCCAGGATTTCAACTTAAATAGGCCGGTCCAATCATTTGATGTAGCTTTCAGCGTAGGTTCGAAAATGTCAGAGAAATATGAGAAAGCTCTTGAGAGAGCTCTTGAGAAAATCCCGAAGAAGGTTGTCAGCGGAGAGCGGTTCGAGGAGCCGAAACCTCAGATACTGGTTTTCGGAAGATCAAAGACTATGATCTCCAACTTCGCTGACTTGTCAAGGAGACTGAACAGAGATCCTAATCACGTCCTGAAGTTCCTGTCAAAGGAAATGGGTACAGCAGGCACTTTCGACGGTCAAAGAGTATACTTCCAAGGAAAGTTCTACCAAGACTCAATAGCTCAGCTCTTGCACATCTACATCACAAAGTTCGTCGTATGTCCTATCTGCAATCGACCAGACACCAAGATAGATAAGTCTTGCCGCGTCATCACTCTGACATGTGAAGCATGCGGCGCGAAATCGCCAATAAGACCTATCTAGAGTAGTCTTGATTGGAAAAAGTCTATCTGAATAAATACGTCAAGGACAGATGCACACTTATCACAGTATGTGACATGGATTTGCTGGGTAAGACTCTGAGAGAGGGCCGGCTCAAGCTGGAAGTTACAGGCAAGTTCTATGGGGGACAACTAGCCACTCCAAAGGAGGCCGCCGAAGCTCTAGCAAATGCAGACGTTGGGAACCTTGTCGGAAAAAAAGCGGTGAAGTTAGCAATCGAAAACGACCTTGTTGATCCGGCAGCCGTAATTTACATCGCAGGAGTGCCACACGCTCAGATAATCAAGCTTTGAACCTTCAAGCATAACCTCAGATTTCTCTTCGGGTGATTGATTCCTCAATCTTGAAAGTCACAGGATCATAGATATGGGGGATCATCAGCTCAGTAATATGAAGGTAGGCTGCGCAAGGTATAATTGATCATTGATTAGGTTCGATGTCTGAATTGCTAAGAGCTAAAACTTTATTTGCGCTGTCTAATTGAAGGTAACCAGCTTGATTCCTCTACATCGATAGGACAAGGATGGAGCTTAACGATCCACAATGGGGAAGAAGAAAGTAATCAGTGAAGAATTACTGAGAGAACTGGTAGTTCCTAGTCCACAGCAACTCGTTGGATTTGTATCGCAACTACTGGGTTATGACAGAGTCAGAGTCAAATGCGCCGACGGGTTCGAGAGGCTCTGCAGAATCAGAGGCAAGATGAAGAGAAGAGTTTGGGTGAGGATGAACGATGCCGTACTGGTTGAACCTTGGGACTTTCAGTACAATGAACGTGGAGACATTGTCTGGCGATACACCAGGAGCCAAGTCGATACACTCAGACAACGTGGGTATCTTCCTACATAATAGGGAAACAACTTGAGGAGTTACTCGGAGGACAAAGTACGCGAGAGACTGACGCGCAGAGAGAGAAAACAAGACTTTGAAAGGCGAATGCGCAGGAAGCGCAGCAGTGAAGACAGGAGTGTCTTCGAAGAGGTCTTCGACAAATCCACCCTGATGATCATCTACAGCCTCCTAAACAGAGGCCTCATAGAAGATATCTTTGGCGTTGTGAAATCGGGTAAGGAATCCAGAGTCTACTGGGGAAAGGGATCCGAAGGCATCGAAATTGCCATCAAGATATATCTTACCACATCCGCTGAGTTTCGAAGGGGCATGCAAAAATACATTGAGGGTGACCCCAGATTCAACGACATAGACCGGACCACAAAATCCCTGGTCTACAAATGGGCGCTCAAAGAATACGGGAATCTCAAGCTGGCAAGAGACGCAGGTGTAAACGTGCCTAGAAGAGTTGCGATAGAAAAGAATGTGCTTTTGATGGAGTTCATAGGATCTGGCGGTGTGCCTGCTCCCCTTCTTAGAGAGTCCCCACTTGAAGAACCTTTTAAGACCTATTTGGACATAATCGATAGTGTGATGAAACTTTACCACAAGGCTCAGCTTGTCCATGGCGATCTGAGTGAATACAATATAATGGTGTGGAAGGGTCGTCCTGTTGTTTTTGATCTCTCCCAAGCGGTCAAGCTTGACCACAATGAGGCAGGCACTTTCTTGAAGCGTGATCTTGCGAATATTAGTAATTATTTCGCGAGAATTGGTGTTGATGTTCCAGACCTGGATGAACTTTACAGACAGGTGATTACTAACAGTGCAAAACAAACTTAACGTGATCATTCCTCAAGACAGAATAGGCGTCATAGTGGGCGAGGAAGGCAAAATCAAGTCAACTATTGAAGAGACTCTCAAAGTGGAATTGAGAATAGATAGTGAGTGCGGCAATGTGGAGATAATAACGAAGCCTGAAGAGAGCGACGCTGAATCACTTCTAAAGGCACGCGACGTTGTGAACGCAATCGGAAAAGGCTTCTCCCCTGAAAGAGCATTCAGACTTCGAGAAGAAGACACAATTCTTGATGTAATAGATTTTCGAGAGATATTCGGCAAGAACGAAAGCGACATCTCCAGGACCAAAGGACGAGTGATTGGGCGACAGGGGAAAACTAGGAACATGCTTGAAGAGCTCACCAAGACTGATATCTCAATATACGGTCACACTGTAGCCTTCATAGGTGATTATGAGTCAACCATTACTGCAAGAGAAGCAGCAATGATGCTGATAGAGGGGAAACAACATTCAACAGTCTATAGATTCCTAAGGAAACGTAGGCATGAAGAGAAGATAAAGAAGATAACCGAGTTGTGGGAGCCAGCGCTAAAGTAGGCCGATCTAGGATCGGCCAATACTTCTCTCGAATGTGGTGAGGGTCATGGCTGAAGAATTTAAGGAGATGAGTCCGTCCGACTTCTTCTATCGTAACAGGGACATTGCAGGCTTCACAAATCCCTCAAGAGCCATCTACTCGACAATAAGGGAACTGATCGAGAATTCGCTGGATGCATGCGAGATCAACGGAATACTGCCGGACATATACATCAGGGTCTCTGCGGAGACAGAAGAAACGCCGGATCCAACAATATACAGGGTTAGAGTCGAAGATAACGGATCAGGTATGCCCTCAGAAGTCATCCCATCCGCGTTTGGTCAAGTTCTCTTCGGATCAAAATACAAACTGAGACAGACCCGCGGAACTTTCGGTCTGGGCGTAAAGATGGCTGTGCTTTACGGGCAGATTACTACACATGGGCAGTCACGGATACTGTCTAGCACGGGCACCTCAAAGATGTACGAGTACACACTGATGATGGATATCCAAAAGAACAGGCCGATAGTTGTCAAGCACAAGGTTCATTCTAACAAGGCCAAGTGGCATGGTACAGTTGTTGAGTTTACAACCGAAGCCGACTATACGAGAGCGATGGCAAAGATCCTGGATTACTTGAAACAAACGGCGATAGTTGTCCCCTATGCTAACCTGACCTTCGTTGATCCGCGGGGAAGATTCTACAAGTTCGACAGGGCAACAACTCTCATGCCTAAACCTCCGACTGAAACATTACCACACCCACACGGAACAGACATGGAGACATTCAAGCGGATGATAGACTCGACCAGCTCTAGAACCATGAAGGACTTCATGAAGCGACACTTCCAGCGGGTTGGCGAAGCAATAGCAAGGAGATTTCTCGAATTCAGCGGAATCAGCCCCAAGAAGAATCCGAGGAAACTCGCCCAAGAAGAGATCGTGAAGCTCGTGAACGCAATAAAGAACTATGATGGATTTCTATCACCTGATGCAGGGTGCCTTTCACCACTTGGCGACGAGCTGCTGAGAACAGGCATTAAGAAGGAACTCGCCCCAGAATTCATGTCTGTCTACCAGAGAAAGCCCGCGGCCTACTCAGGCTTTCCCTTCATAGTAGAGGTCGGTGTCGCATATGGTGGTGACATACTGAAGACAGACGGGATACTTTTGTACCGTTTTGCCAACAGGATTCCTCTTCTGTTTGATGAAGCAAGCGACATCTCGTATAAAGTCACAAATGAAATGATGAACTGGAGGCACTACAAGGTCTTGCCGGATACTCCGATTGCAGTCTTCGTTCACATCTGCAGTCTCAAGATCCCATACAAGACTGTTGGGAAGGAGTTCATAGCAGACAGACCTGAAGTTGAACATGAAGTCCTGAATGCCATGAGGGAGGTTGCAAGACACCTAGCGCTCTTTTTATCAAAGAAGCATCATATGGAAAGGGAGAAGAAGCGATTGGATGTCTTCCTAATGTACCTACCGAAGATCGCTTTCTTCTCGGCCAAACTGGCCAAGAAAGAGAAGGTCCCGGATGTAAAAAGACTTCTGAGGAGTGTGGCAAAATATGCCGAAGAGCAAGGAGAAGAAGAAGGAACAGAAGGGAGCGGTTAAGGAAAGGAAGAAGAAAGTCATAGGGGCCCTTCAGGATTTCGGGAACAAGATCTACGGGCAGATCACTTCTGGAGAGTTCCCATCAGTCAAGATGCCGAGCAGGTCAATAAACAACATCTGCTATGATCAGAAACTCAGACAGTACATTCTCGGGACCAGAAGTGTAAAGCGAAGCTCGAGAAATGTCCGGCACATAAAGCCTCTGACCCAACTCTCTTGGACAGGAATGTTCGTAGATGAATTGACCAGGCAGCGCAAAACCAGTACTCTGAGAGATGTCTTCTACTCGGCCCAGGCATACGAGATGAGCTTCGTAGATCAGCAAGAGAGTGACAATCTCATCACAGACTTGGAGACTGTAATAGGGTTCGCAAGGGAAGACTTCAGCGTCTTTCCAGAGGAAAGAAGCGCAATCTTCGGGGACCTCACGATAGAATACACCCTGCCAGGATATGAAGGAAAGAAACTGAACCTGGCATCACATCCAGATGGTATGATGATAGGGCCGGCACTTACCAGCTCAGAATTTGTCGGTTGCAAGGCCGATAAAGTGATTGCTATAGAGAAGGGCGGGCTCTTCACAAGATTCATCGAGGAACGGGTCCACACTAAACACAAAGCCCTGCTGATACATACTGCAGGAACACTCCCGACGCAAAATGGTTTGGAGTATGGGCAACTGATATCGTCGACTACAAACTCCCGAGCGTTAAATTGACAGAGCTCGACGTCAAAAGGCTCTATGAACTGAAGAAGGATCCACGGTATAAAGGAAAACTCTGGAACAGGGAGATTGAGACTTTCATTAAGATCAAGAAAAAGGCGGAGCAAGAAGCTTTTAGCAAATACGGGCTCACATACATAGTTGATGAGTATTTGCCTGCAAAACTAGAGATGGCAGAGTCAGAATGATTTCTGGATGCCACGATTTCGCTCACGGCCCTCACAAGTTGCCAATGAGCGATCCGATCTTATCAAAT